>NZ_AP023368.1:0-300000 GCF_014218355.1 Anaerocolumna chitinilytica | reverse complement strand
AATTGAGCATATGTAAGTTTTTAACCACTAAATACGTAGGAATTAAGCCGCCGCCAAAAAACATCGTTACCATATAAAATAATGTAATTGGCTTTTTCCCGCTGAATACACTTCTTGACAGTGCATAGGCCGTGGGCAGCGTCACTGCCAGATTAACCGTAACTCCGCAGACAGTATAAAAGATAGAATTCAAAAAGCCTCTCATTACCGCACTGTTCTTAAATACTTCCCCATAGCCTTTTAAGGTAAATCCTATAGGCTTCCATAAAACCTCTCCGCTGGATACGGCACTTGGTTTACTGATGGACGATATCACCACCCAATACAGGGGATATGCCACAATTATCAAAATAACCGTCATAACCAGGAATGTTACCACATCAAAAATCACATCTTCCTTGCAGCGCTTTGTAGACCTTGCTTTCACCATTTTTCTCCTCCTACCATAAACTATTGCCTGAAAGTTTATCCGCTGCTTTATTTACAGCTACCAGCATAACCAGATTAATTAATGTATTAAAAAGGCCGATTGCCGTTGAATAGGATACATCATTATTAATCAGACCAACTTTATAAACATAAGTTGAAATAATTTCAGACACCGTCAGGTTCAGGTTATTTTGCAGCAAGTAGGCTTTTTCAAAACCGACAGAAAGGATACTGCCGCAGCTCATTATCAGTAAAATGGTTGCCGTAGGTAATATAGAAGGAAAATCTATATGCCGTATGAGCTGGAGCTTCGTTGCGCCGTCACAGCGGCCTGCCTCATGGAGCTCCGGACTGATGCCGGACAATGCCGCGAAATAAATAACAGAACTCCACCCCGTACTTTGCCAAATACCGGTCCAAACATATATGTGCCGCCAATACTCTTTCTTTGCCATAAAATTCACCGGATCAAGACCGAAAAACTGCATAATGCTATTTATAATTCCTACATAAGGTGATAAAAACAAAATAATCATACCGCACATAACAACGGTGGAAATAAAATTCGGTGCATAGGTAACTGTCTGAATTACTTTACGGTATCTTTTATGTCTGAAAGAATTCAGCATCAATGCGAGAATAATCGGAATAGGAAACGATACGATTAATCCGTAAAGGCTCAAAATCAAAGTATTTCTGATAGTTGAGTCAAAATAGGGAGACTCAAAGAACCTCTTGAAGTAGTACAACCCCACCCACGGGCTGCCCCATATACCTGCTCTTCCGTTATATCTTCTGAAAGCAAGCTGGATACCATACATGGGCACATAGCTGAAGATAAATGTCAGAACAACACCCGGAATGCAAAACATCCAGAGGGACATATCTCTTCTCAGCACTCGTAATATGTTACCTTTCTTCTTTTTTGTTTTTGAATTCATGTTTCTTTCCTCCACGATTCTTCCTATTGATGTTTTAACTATTTTTATCATTTACGTTTTGAACATTATTAACATGTATATTCTTCTATTTCAATAATATGTTCATTATTTGTCCATTATCTCTAATTTCACTCCTTTTTAAGGTTATATATCCGTGTTTTTGATGGACTAATCTTAACATTTGTTCACTTTAATGTCAATATGTTTTGTTAAATTGTTCTCTTTTTAGAATATGTTACAATTATGCAGTATAAATATCATGTTTTTTAACATTTTTTAGTGAGATATTAACAATTTATATAAACCATAAGCATATACTTGTTAAAACGGACTATCTTTAAACTTATAATGTAGAAAGAAAAACTAGTATTTTCTTTTATTTTAAATATTTATTTCCTTCATATGTTCAATATTTGTAAATATTTTGTTCATTAATGTTAACTTTCTATTGTAAAAAACTAAACATATGCTATAATCGGATTAGGAATGAATTTGCGATAACAAATTGGCAGAAGAGAGGTATACTATGAATCCTATAAGAATCCCAATCCCAGCAATTGATTTCAATCCACCCATTTACTATTGCCGCAGGCCCTTAAAACCCTTTGTTTTAGACGGAAGGCTTGACAAGCCCTTTTGGGAAGAAGCGCCTTTTACCAATGCTTTTATAGATATAGAAGGAGCACATATGCCCAAGCCTCGATTCCTTACACAGGCCAAAATGCTCTGGGATGATGAGAATTTATATATCGGTGCCCAACTGGATGGCAATGAAATCTGGGGTCATATCAGCCAGCGTGACGATGTTATCTTCCAGGACAACGATTTCGAGATCTTTATCGACCCGGATTCCGATACACAGCAGTATTACGAATTTGAAATGAACGTTTTAAACACCGTATGGGATCTGTTTCTGCCTGTAGCCTACCGGGATAACGGCAGCGCTCTTAACGGTTATGACATTCATGGTCTGCGAACAGCTGTATCTGTTGACGGTACTGTCAACCAGCCATCCGCTTCCAATCGAAGCTGGTCAGTAGAGGTTGTTATTCCCTTTTCTGCTCTTACAGAATGTCTTCCCGGGAAACAGGCTCCGAAGGAAGGCGAATACTACCGGATAAACTTCTCCCGGGTTCAATGGAAAACAGACTGCAAGGACGGTACATATCAGAAACGGATAAATCCTTCCACCGGACAAATTCTTCCTGAAGATAATTGGGTATGGGCACCAACTGGAGTAATTAATATCCACTATCCGGAATTGTGGGGCTTCCTGTTCTTTACCGGTACCGAAAAAGACAGCCCTTCCTACAACATTCCGGAAGATGAATACCTCAAATGGGAGCTGCGAAAGCTCTACTATGCCCAGCAGATATTTATGGACTTAAAAGGGCATTACAGTAATTGTTTGGAAGAGTTAACAGGTATCCTGCATGAATATGCTCCCACTGACGCCAACCAAACGATAAAGCCTTTGCCCTATCAGATAGAGACCACTTCCCATACCTTTGAGATGTCTTGTCCTGCTGCGGATAAGGCCCAAAAAATAATAATTTATTCCAATGGCAAGATGGAAGTGAGATAGAATTACCAGCTTATTTTCCCAGAACTATCTTAAGGGAAAATGTTCATTATGTTAATTTTTACGTTTGAAAATATTTGTATGAACTGGTATAATAATGAAAACATCTTAGCTTTTTCCTATGATTCAATTATATATGAGCACCACAGCGTGCAGATTGGTGTAATAATGAAAAAAATTACTCTACAAAAAATCGCAGATTCCCTCGGTGCATCACGCACAACGGTCTGGAAGGTATTCAGCGGTCAAGAAGGCGTTTCCGAAGACCTTAGGAATAAAATTATCGCCAAAGCTCAGGAATTGAATTATAAATTCCCAGAAAACTTCAACACCACAGAGGCTCCCGTCTCCGAACCCCCTGTAAATATCGCAGTTGCCGTATGCCGCCCGGAAACCTCTATCTTTTGGATGACTATCATTCACCAGATTGCGAAAGAGCTTTCTCTTCACAATGTTAACCTGGTGTATACTTATCTGCCATCCTCTATCAGCGGAAATTATGTGCTTCCCGCTTCTCTCGTTAATGGCAGCACTCACGGTATTATTATTATGAATGTTTATAACGAGCAGCTCCTCCGTCTGCTGGCGGCCTCTCCTGTTCCCAAGGTATTTTTAGATACCTCCACCGCCGTTCCTTCATCAGAACTAAACGGTGACCTGATTCTGACAGAAAACCGCAACAGTATTTACGAGATTACAGAGCATTTAATTAAAAAGGGTCGAAAATCTTTTGGTTTTATCGGCGATATCAACTATGCCATGTCAAACCATGAACGCTTTGAGGGTTTCTCCAGTGCTCTGCTTCAGCATGGACTACCCGTTAATACAGAACTGTGCCTGACACATTCCATCGGAGTTGATACCTACAAAGAAGAGATCGGAGATTTTCTTGATACACTGCCTTCCATGCCGGATGCATTTATCTGTGCCAACGACTATGTAGCTTGTATCTTAATGCAGCTGCTCTTAAAACGCAGACTCTGTATACCGGAAGATATTGCTCTTTCAGGATTTGATGCAAATACAGAAAATTCTCTTGCAGAAACCATGACCACCGTACAGGTATTCAACCAAAGCCTTGGCTTTCGCCTGGCTCTGCAGATTCTTTACCGTATTAAATACCCCTCTGTCCCTTACGAGGTTACTTATATAACCTCCAAGGTCATCTTCCGCAGTTCTACCGGGGATTTTGAAAGCTAGACCGAGAAATCAAGACAATACTATATCCATATATAGCAAGGGATTACAATAAAAAAATGCTCTGAGGAATATGCATGTCCTATTCCCCAGAGCATTTTTTATAGCATTGTTTTGTATCAATTTTGCACTAAGATTAGTCAGTGCATTTTTCTTGAATATATTCTACCTATTTCTTAAAGCCCTTGTTAATGTATAAAGCAATGTATTTAGCTAACCGCGCACTTATCAAGGGCTTTTCTTGCCTGCCGGACGTTTTCTTCCCCTGTACGGTATATTGTATATTCACTAAGAGAAGGCAGTCCCATATTCACCTCTCCTTTTCGATAGATCATGTTACTGTCTAGTACTTCTTTTCCTGACATATGATAGGCTGTCACACCGGCAGCTGTATATAGCTTTGGAATAACCCTGTCATTTACACCCCCGCCCGTCAGGATATCTATACGCTCCCTGCTCCTTTCTTTTAGAGTTTTCAGGAGGGGAATTCCTTCTGTACATTCATTTTTCTGGCCCGAGGTTAGGATTGTGTTAATTCCTAAACTTATAGCCTGTTCCATTGCCTCAAAAGGATCTGCTGTCATATCAAATGCCCGGTGCAGGGTAACAGACATTCCTTTTGCCTCTTCCATCAGTCCATACATGGCTTCCAGATTCAAAGTACCCTCCGGTGTAAGAACGCCAATTACTACTCCTTCCGCTCCCAATTCCCGGAACATCCTGACTTCTTCTTTTATAATGGAATATTCATATGAGGTATAGCAGAAATCTCCGAATCGCGGACGAATCAATGCATGGATCCTGATACTACTGTACTTGCGAATCTCCTCGTATAATTTTGGACTTGGCGTCGTTCCCCCAATCACAAGATTACTGCACAGCTCAATTCTAGAGGCTCCGCCTTTTTCTCCCGCTAAAACAGATTCCACAGAATCTGCACATACTTCCAATATAAAGTCTTTCATTTATGCCTCCCCAGCTTAAGTTTAGTTCTTCTATATCATTTCCGTATCATCTCACTTCCAGTAAATTATAGTATAGTATGCTATCAGATGCAATTTTTTTATCTCTTTCATGGCGTCCACTGTGCTGTTTTAGCTTCAGAGCAATTGTTTCAAAAAAATAAAAGCCGTCACATAACTCTTTGAAGTTATCTCTTAGATATATTACGTCTAACAGAATTCTCTTCTGAGTTATGTAACGGCTATACACCTCTCTATTTTACAGATATCACTTTTTTATCCTTGCATCTTTTACATACTGTTGTTTTACTGCCGTCTTCAGCAATCAGCGGATAC
Source organism: Anaerocolumna chitinilytica (assembly GCF_014218355.1). Taxonomy (NCBI): domain Bacteria; kingdom Bacillati; phylum Bacillota; class Clostridia; order Lachnospirales; family Lachnospiraceae; genus Anaerocolumna; species Anaerocolumna chitinilytica. The sequence continues at coordinate 294,553 of NZ_AP023368.1, read as the reverse complement.
AGTACTTTAATTCTTTCTGTTTTGCATACAGGACAAGTTCCTCTGCCATGGGATGGCGTACTCCATAATGTTTTTCCTCTATGGGGCTTTAATGCCATACAAATCATTCCTTTCTGTGTAATTATCCTTCGTAGTCTTCTTCCTAGCTACAAGATAACTATATCGCAACATCCGTCCAAAAACTATTACACATACTTTTCTGTAAAGAACTTAAACATCCCATTTTACTTGACTCAAGATACGTCTGATACTCTGTTCTGACAAAAAATACTCCATGGCCAGCTCTTCCGCTGTCCGTCCGCTGCGGTATTTTTTGTAAATCTCTAGATTTCTTTCTTTTAGTAACGACCTGGCTCCGCTCATTTCTCCCCAGGTTTTCTTTTCCCCTTCTTTGCGAGGGATATATAAGTATTCGCCATCTACATACTGCTGTAATAATTTAATCATTTCCTCAGGTAATATATCCTGGGCTTTAATATATTTCATATTCTTTGCTCCTCTGATATTAATGTTTAGATGAAGCAAAGGCCAAAAAAACTGCAGCATGGCAAACCATGCTGCAGCAAAGATTTTCTATAAAATCCATCTCTTAATCTGTAGTAAGCTGGTGAAAACGTACGCAAATAAGCCTTTTCCCTTGAAGGCTTAAAAAATACATTATTATTCACCAGCTACTTAAGAATCAGAGCTCCGAGCAAAGCAAGCCGACTAAATTTTTTGTGGTCTCTGCGCGGAGCATTGTTTGCGATCAACAGATTTAATGGATTTCATATAAATCCCTCCTATTTCTAAATAAAATTTACAATTAAGTTTAGTATAGCATAAATATTTCTAAAATCAAGTTCATAAACATTTCTATCTTATTTATGATCAAGAAATTGACAAAAGTAATAAACTGCATTCAAGATTCATTTATTCAAACAATTCTTGTGTGGCTTCCATCACTTCTGTCCGTGTTTTATGACCACTGTATATCATCCATATTATTATATTTTTCTTTCTTGCAACCACTTCAAAATAATTCTTTTCATTTCCGTCTGATGGCAGGTAATAAAATTCATCCACTCCTTTACAATCAAGCTTCTCAGCCTTGGTTTCCACCTCCGGAAAGTGTATAAAATAACACTTTGCTTTATATAATACATCCTTCATAAGGCCTTTTACCATAAAAGGCAGATAAACCTTATAATAATTAGTGCGAATGGTAGGAGTGTAGCTCTCATCATCAATGCTATCCTTCCGGACAAACTCTTCATATATTTCCATTTCCTTCATAAATACATTATAATTGACCCTTACATAACTAACAGGATGGGTACTAACTTTTGTTATATATGTTCGAAGTTCCGGGGATTCAAGCTTCTCTATCTCATTGAGTCTTATAACCGGCAGCTTCGTCTCCATTGTAAGTGCATAATTTGACTTACCTGTTATATACCCGGAAATTGATCCTATATTGCTGACAAATGAAGCAATACACAAAATAAATAAAACAGCTAAGATACCATTTACTATGTATCCGCTCACCGAACGCTTCTTCCACGGCTCATGATGATTAATATAAAAACCCATCTGGAGCCGTTTCTTTATACGATTAAATACCTGCATCTCTCTGGTGACCTCATATATTACATAAACAACAAGAGCAATATTAACAAAGTAAATGAAATTATTTTCAAACAGGTTTAATATCGGGGTATTGCCAATTCTGATTGTAAAAATTGTAATTGCTATCATAGCGAATAACAAAATTAATTCTATAAAAATCAATTTGATTAACATAGAACTTCTGTTCTTTAGCGTATAACTCTGTTCTTCCGGGTCTGTATGTATTTCCAACAATCCCTCAGAAGCTGCCGCTCGAAAGATATGAATCCCCCTATAGGAACATACATGATCCCACCCAGACACTTCATACATCTCACGCATTTCTTTATTTAAGGCCCTCTCCCCATATTCAATGCGATACTCTATATCGGCGGGCTCATTAATCTCAAAAATATTACACCCTTGCCTCATACCTGTTAAGAATAAGCCCTGCTTAGCCATATCAGACAAATAGCTCTCCGTCTTACCAATATCATATACACTTAATCTGCGAAATTTCTTTACTCTCATCATTACTCCCCTTCTAAGAAAGCTCCATCCTTTAACATCGATTTTAAACGCTCATATTCGGATTTCAGAGCTATTCTCCCTTGGATTGTCAGTTCATAGGTTTTCCTTCTACCATCGTCCTGCTTTATCCTCAGCAGATTCTCTTTCAGCAATCTGGTAAGTACCCCATAGAGAGTTCCAGGACCCATTTCGATACGGCCGCCTGAAATCTCTTTTATATCTAACATCAGCTGATATCCATGGGTTGGTTTACTAAGAGCTAATAGCACATAATACATGGCTTCTGTCATTGGTCCTTCCTGATATGGCATATCTCCCCCTCCTGCCCATTATATTTATCTATTACGCGATACGATATATCGTTTCACATAATATATCATTTTAGGAAGGAATTGTCAAATATATATTTCCAATCAATTGGCAACATGATGTCATGAGCACTAACCCATATAGCTTTAGAGCCCTTAATGTTGTTATGAGATTTAAGTTATTCAACAACTGTAATTAAAGTGAAAGTTATTCGACATTTTACGTCAAATATGCTTGTAATTGATACCAATTTATTGTATAATATTTATATATAACAATACATTTTCTACCACTTAATTGTACACTATCTACAATTTTGTACCAATTTATGTTATGTATGAATATTCCATTAATGGGCGGAGGTAAAACATATGATTTCTATTACAAACGAAAAAATCGACTTACAGAAGTTAGAAATCGAAGACATTATCGATATACCTACTTTGCAAAAATTCCTGGATAATTTTGCAATCGGTATGAATTGTGCGGCAGTATCCGTCAACCGGTCAGGTCAGGAAATAACAAAACCAAGTCATTACCGGCCTTTTTGCAGTGCCTATATCCATTCCAATTCAAAAGGTGACAACCGCTGTGCCGAATGTCACAGCTATTTTGGTACTGAAGCTGCTAAGCTTGGAAAGCCTTACATCGGAAAGTGTCATGCCGGGCTGATTGATTTTTCCGCCCCTATTATTATCCAGGGAGAACTCCTTGGTACGGTTTTGGGAGGTCAGATCTTAGACAAAGCTCCGAATGAAGCAGCAATACGGCAAGTGGCCAGGGAGATTGACCTGCCTGAGGACGAGCTATACATGGCCGCCAAAAAAATCGATATTGTCAACTCCCATAACATAGAAGCAGCAGCAGAAGTCCTGTTTATTGTTGTTAATACTCTTGCCCAGGAAGGATATGGAAGAATAGAAACCGAACTATTGTCAACGATTCTGGCCAATAATTTTGTTGAGATATCAAAGACGGTGGAGATACTTGCAGAATCTGCCCAGACAATCACCAGTAACCAGCAGGATTTGTACACTGAGATATCAGAAATTCGTGCTGTTACGAGTGAAATCGAACAAGTTCTGAACTCCATTACCAAGGTTGCCAATACAACCAAGCTCATCGGCTTGAATGCCTCCATAGAAGCCGCAAGATTAGGTAATAACGGGCGTGTATTTGCAGTTGTTGCTAGCGATATTCAGAAATTATCCGAGCATACCAAAAGTACTACCATGCACATAAATAACCTGAATTCAAAGATTAATGAAAAAATCAGCAGCACGGAGCTCAATTCCCGAAAGACTCTGGAAATCACAGAAGACCAGTCTGCAGCAATGGAAGAACTCTCAGCTACTGCCCAGAATTCTGCGGAGCTTGCTGAACGTTTAAAAGCATTCATCGAATCAAATTAAGACTTCTGAGGGCAGTAAAGAACATTTCATACATTTTTATATAAATAAAAAGCCGCTACATGACCAAAGCGAAGTATTTCACTTTCAGTCATGTAACGGCTATTTCATTTCTTATTCAAAAACATGTACAAGCCGCGTAAAGCGACTTTTCACATCTTCAGAAATCCCTGATCTTACTGAGATTAATCCAGAGTGTAAGGCATTAAAGCGATGTGTCTTGCTCTCTTAATAGCTACTGTAAGAGCTCTCTGATGTTTAGCACAGTTTCCTGTAATTCTTCTAGGAAGAATCTTTCCTCTTTCAGATACATATCTCTTTAACTTATTTACATCCTTATAATCAATTCCTGTATGATTCTTGTCCGCACAGAATACACAAACCTTTTTCCTTCTGCGGGTGTTTCTTCTCTTCATAGGGGAATCGCCTTTATCATCTCTATTGCTGTTTCTGTCATTTTTATTATATGCCATGACCTGACCTCCTTATCCAATGAATAACTGATTAATCTTCTTTATTCTTTATGCTTTAACTAAATGGCAGCTCCTCATCCAGTCCATCGGGAATGTTCATAAATCCATCTCCAATTGCCTGGCTGGGTGTTGGCCTCTGGGTTTGCTGATAGCCGGATTCGGTACTGGATGAACCTTTGCTCTCTGCAAATTCCTGTTCTTCAACTACAACATCAGTTGTATAAACTTTCTGTCCATCCTTATTGGTGTAACTGCCTGTCTGGATTCTTCCAGTAACAGCAATCTTAGTTCCTTGTTTAAAATACTTCTCAGCAAATTCAGCTGCTTTACCAAAGCTTACACAATTGATAAAATCTGCATCTGCTTCACCGGGTCTTTTAAATCTGCGGTCTACTGCCAAACTGTATCTGGCAACTGCTGTGGAGTTCTCTCCTTGAGAGTACCTTACTTCCGGGTCTCTTGTAAGACGACCCATTAAAATGACTTTATTCATATTAAGGAATACCTCCTTTTACTATGCGTCCCGTCTAATGCATAAGAATCTGATTACATTTTCCATAATGCGAATACGATCTTCAACTTCGCCAGGGCATGTTGAATCAGCATCGAATTGGATAAAATAATAGAAGCCTTCTTTCATCTTCTGAACTTCGTAAGCTAATTTCTTCCTACCCCATTCGTCGATGTTAGTGATGTTGCCGCCAAATCTTGTAATAAGTTCTTTTACGGCTTCCACTGTTGCGTTTCTAGCTTCGTCTTCGATTTTTGCATTTACAACTAAGGCTAATTCATATTGGTTCATAGTTGTCTGCACCTCCTTCTGGTCTCTGGCCCTTTCTCACAAATGCCGCAGCGGCTATTTGACAAAGTCGGATTATAAATAATCCCTTCGTTCGGAAAGAGCAAGGAAAATAATGTATAACATATCACGAATATATATTTTATCATATATTGCGAGGCTTGGCAAGAAAATTTTATATTTAATAAGCTGTATAGTATATTTATATAAAGACTTATTAATATGCTTATTTAATATACCGAATTTTCTAATTATTAAGATTAAGTATGTATGCAAGAGAACTGGAGGCCCCTGACTTATGAACTTTTATATAATAGGTTCCTTTATCAAAATAATTTTCTACCGCTAAAATCCAATGCCCCTCTTTGTTGTCGATTCCTTTACTTAATTGATATAATAATGTACCTTTTGAATCGATAACTTCACAGTCAAACTTCCCGTCCAATAAAAATTCTAACATAATTTGAACGTATTGCCTTGAATTAATTGTAAATTTATACCATTCTACCTTTGATGTTTTATCTGCAGTTGTAAAAAGACCTGTTCCATATGTTCCCTGCACTCTAATGCTCTTTGCCTTCGCTTTGTTTAACCCAGCATTAGATTTATATTTATTTCCATAGCTAACCAATTCGTATAAATTATCAGAAGCAGACACCTGGATATAATAGCTTCCTGCTGTTACTGTATAATATTTTACCATCATATCGTATCCATCACCATCTTCCTTTAAATCACTATGTAAGGTGCTAGTTTTGGTAATTGCTTTTTTATTTTTATCCAGTAGGCGAAAAGAGGCTGATCCACTTTTCGAATTATCAGCAGAACGCAAATCTATAGCCAACACACTTGTTGCTTTTACTACGAATTTGAAATTAATTTTTTTGTCCGTTTTTTCTTGGTAAGCAAGTGTTGATTTGCCGCTAGTGATGCTTCTGTCTTCTCCGTTTATCTCGTATAGTTTTACTTGAAATGGTGTTTCTTCTACTTCATGAAAAATTTCATCATTCTTTAGTATAAAATTAATATAATAGGTACCACTAGAAGGCAAACTTCTTAAGTAATCCTTATTATCGTCCATATCATACAAACTAAAACTTTTCCCAAGAGCTTGAGTACATTCTTTATCCTTATATATTGTTCCTTTAATCTCATTAAAAATTTCATAGGACGGTTTCATAGAGATATAAATCCCACCTTTTCTGTCAACAGTGAATGGAATAACTATACTTTTATCCTTTTCAAAATCTCCAAACTGCAATTCGCTGTATCCTTTATCTGTTATTTCATCCAAGGAATTAATAGCATTCACCTTTAATTCCGATATGTTTGTTACCTCCGTTGGGAGTATCTCAATAGTACACGTCAACGAAATTGCTGTATTCGTGCGCTCTCCTGAGGCATTGCTTAATACATAAGAAACATAATAGTTACCTGCATCTAAATCAACTATGGCATCTGTTATTGGAGATGAAGCTGTAATCCCCGTAAACACCTGAACTATTGCCCGATCTTCATCATCAGCTTTGCGAAAAGAAACCTTTAAAATACCAGGTATGCTGTCTTTGTCCGTTATACTTATATTAACTTTAACTTTTCCGTCCTTTGGCATAGTAAAATCGGATTCTTGATAATCATTGTTATTATCCATACTGCAAGTTGTAGTACTCACTTCATATTCTGCAAAAGCAGTAATCTGTGACAGCGAGAATATTGCTATTAATACTACTGTACATAAAAATAATTTTTTTAATAATTTTTTCATTGGTTTTCCCCCTATTATATGTTTCTTTTCAAATAACAGCCTAATTATATCAATATTTTTCCATGCAAACAATAAGCTCCCTACTTTTAATTTACCTAAAATTTGAAAATCCAAAAAATAAGCAGAGCCTTTAAGCTCTGCTCTATTCTTGTCTTACTATCATTTAATATTGATAATTTAAATAAATCCACCAACATCATAAACAACTACTCAAAGAGTTTGTCCCTGTTAAATGGTATAAACGTACGTTAAAAATATCTTGTTATATCAAAGGCATAATGATCCATCCGATTTAACTTCTAACTTCACAAAGCATCGGTATAGAACTGGCAGCTCCTTCCCTGGACACCGCTATAGAGGCTGCTCTGGCAGCGGCATCTAATGCCTCCTCCGGTTCCGCCCCTCCTGCTGTGAGACTTATAAAATATCCCATAAAAGTATCTCCTGCTGCTGTCGTATCCTTTACACTGGTCTTATAGGACTTCTGAGCATAACAGGTGTCCTTATCCTGATAGATGGCTCCCTTTTCACCAAGGGTTAAGAGAATACGCATATCCGGATACCGTTCCAACAGATTTTTTATACATTCTTCTGTGTTTTCAGAGCCTCCTAATTCTACCACTTCAATCTCATTTAATATCAGCCAGGTGATTCCGGATAAATCCATACTCTTTAACGTCTCATCAATAGGTGACGGATTCAGTGCTATTTTAATTCCCTGCTGCTTTGCTTTCTTTAAGACATATTCCAGATTATTAATCTCATTCTGCAGTACTAAAAGCACATCCTCCTGAAAAGCAGAGAAGACTTCATCCACATACTGAGTGGTAATCTCCTGATTGCTTCCTCCAAAGACAAGTATACAATTCTCACCTTCTTTATTAACCTGAACAATAGCATGACCTGTTTGTGAACCGGTAGTATCTAAGAGTGTAGTATCGATTTTATCTTTTTTTAGAACGTCAATTAAAAAATCTGAGTTCTCCCCGATCTTTCCCGCATGATAGACAATCGCTCCGGCTCTTGCCATGGCAATGGACTGGTTCAGACCTTTTCCTCCCGGAAAACGACTGTACTTGGAGGAAGAGAGTGTTTCCCCCGGATGCAGAAAATGCGGCACTTCATACACATGGTCAATATTTAAAGACCCAAAGTTTAATATCTTCATATTATAAAACTCCTTAACATTTTATAGTTATCTCATACGGTTTTTCCTAGTTCTTTTTTACTTCTGTGGTCATCAACCAGTAAATACCATATTTTCTTTATATCATTTATTATCTGTGGAGTCAATGCACTTACAGCCAGCCTTTCCTGATTTTACAATCCAGTACAAAAGAGCCCGCAAAAAAACCCCATGGTTTTCTGCAATACCGCGAAAACCACAGGGCTAAAATTGTGAAATATAAAATGCCTGGCATTTGTATATTCTGTAATTGCTTCTACATCTTAACTGCCTTTAATCAAAATAATCCCCTAGTACTTCTTCCACTCTTCTTATACGATTTTCCAGATAGGCATTAGCTCCGCAGAAGATTAGTGCATTTTCAAGATTGCCTCTGGCTGCATTGACTAATGCATCTGTAATACAATAAGGTGTATCTTTGGGGTCACAGGTTTTAATGCAGCCATGACATCTTTTAATAGGAATCTTTCCAAGGAAAGTTCTTTCAATAAACTCATTCTTAATAGCTCGTCCGGGCATTCCCACAGGGCTTTTGACAATAACGATATCTTCTTTTTTGCAGGCTATATAAGCATCTTTGTAGCGAGGATGAGCATCACACTCCTCCGTAGTTACAAATTTAGTCGCTACCTGGATTCCTCTTACTCCGAGAGAAAAATAACTCTCCATATCCTTCTTATCCTGTATTCCGCCCGCAGTGATAACCGGTATATCCTTACCGTATTTATCTCCGTATTCCTTTGTAAGATTAACAATCTCTTCAATTTCCTTTTGGTAAGCCTGTTCCTCATGGTTCTCCAGCTCATCAAGGGTAAAGCCAAGATGCCCCCCGGCCTTTGGTCCCTCTATCAGTACCGCATCCGGTGCTGTATTTTCTTTTCTATCCCACAGCTTTAAGAGTACTCGGGCTCCTTTTAAGGAAGAAATTATCGGAATCAACTTGGTTTTTGTTCCTTTTACCAATGACGGAAGCTCTAAAGGCAGCCCGGCTCCGGATATAATAATATCGATTCCGTTCTTTACAGCCTCCTTCACATAAAGCTCATAATTCTTGGTGGCTACCATGATATTCACCCCCAATATTCCGCTTCCGGCTATTTTTCTAGCTCTTTTTATATGTTCACCTATCATTCTAAGGTTTGCTTCCAGTGGATTTTTATCATAGTCTTCTTCTGTAAATCCAATTTGAGCGGTTGATATTACACCGATTCCCCCTTTAGCCGCAACAGCTCCGGCCAGGGAACTAAGACTGATACCAACCCCCATTCCACCTTGGATAATGGGCAGCTTCGCAGTTAATTCGCCTATCTTTAATGGCTGATACATCTATTCCCTCTTTTCTACCTGCTGACATAAATCCCGGTACAATTTTTATGCTAATGCCTGCAAGGATTCATCGCAGATTTGTGAATTCTTTTACTCATACACCGGATTTTTTCATATCTTGCAGAAAGAGAGAGAGAAAACAACGCAAAACTATTAACTTACTTCGAATAAATGAATCTTACAGCTTTTTCTAACCACTCTGAAGAAGGATGTTCTTCTCCATATTTCCATCCGCCATTTACGACGCTATTGCCAAGGGAAAGGCCGTGAAATCCTGAAGGGTAGATATGAGCTTCTGTTTCCACTTTACTTTTAGCCAGAGCAGTTGCAAAAAACAATGTATTCTCAACCGGTACAACCGTATCATCCCAGGTGTGCCAGATAAAGGTTCTCGGAGTATCAGCAGCAACCTGCTTATCCAAATCATTAAAGAGTACAAGCTCCTCATCCATTCTCTTATCCCCAAGGAGGCTTTTCATGGAACCTTCATGAGTATATTCACCGCTGGTGATTACCGGGTAGCACAGCACGAGATTATCCGGTCTGACCGTAGCTGCTTTTTTACCGATATACTTTAATACACTTTCTTTATTCCAATGAACGCCGACAGAAGCAGCAAGATGACCTCCTGCAGAGAAACCGCATACGCTGATATTTTCACTGTCCACCTGATATTCCTCACTGTTTTCCCGGATAAATGCCATAGCCGTTAGCGCTTCGCATAATGCAGCCGGAAATCTGGCAGGCGCAACATGATATTTTAACACAAAAGCACAGATGCCTTCCGCCGCAAACCGTAATGCTACTGCTTCCCCTTCTCTCTCAGAGGTAAATTCATAGCCGCCGCCCGGCAAGATTAAAACGGCAGGGTGTTTTCTGTTTTTATCAATTTCACCTGAATTATCAGGAATATATCCCCACAATAAGGCCGGTTCCTTTACTCCGACGGCTTCTACTTTTATTTCTTTTGAAAAAAATCTCATATGTTCTTTCCTCCCTTATGATAATTAAAATATTATTTATGTTTTATAAAGCATATATATTCTGTTTTATGATATCCCATAAAATTATACCGTTCAACCCTATTTTTTATAGTATTTGAAAAATACTACTGTATTTTTTATAGTATTTCCGTTAAAATAGAAATTACGAATATATTTACGGAGGACATAATAATGTTATTAGGCGCATTAGAGGCCGGCGGAACCAAAATGGTTCTTGCGATCGGCAACGAAAACGGAGAAATACTGGAACAGACTTCTATTCCAACTGAAACCCCGGATATTACACTTCCAAAAATCATAGACTATTTTAAAGACAAGGATATTAAAGCTCTTGGTATCGGCTCCTTTGGCCCCATTGACCTGGATAGAAACTCCAAAACCTATGGCTACATAACTTCTACCCCTAAATTAGCATGGGTAAATTGTGATATTGTAGGCACACTTACCAAACACCTCGGAGTTCCGGTCGGTTTTGATACCGATGTCAATGGTTCTGCCTTGGGGGAAGCTACCTGGGGAAGTACAAAAGGCGTTGACAGCAGCATCTATATTACGATTGGAACCGGTGTTGGGGTTGGAGTATACCAAAATGGGAAACTGCTTCATGGTATGCTGCATCCGGAAGCCGGACATGTTCTCTTAAGCCGCCACCCGGAAGACAGCTTTACCGGTGCCTGCCCTTACCACTCCAACTGCTTTGAAGGCCTTGCAGCCGGACCTGCTATTGAAAAACGCTGGGGCAAGAAAGCTTATGAACTTGCACCAGACCATAAAGCCTGGGAATTAGAAGCATATTATATTGCGCAGGCTCTGGTAGGTTACATCTTTACCCTCTCACCTCATAGAATCGTTTTAGGCGGTGGCGTTATGCATCAGACACACCTTTTCCCTATGATCAGAGAACAGGTTATTACGCTCATAAATGGCTATTTAAAAACACCTCTTCTTGAGGATATTGACAACTATATCGTTCCTGCTGCTTTAAATGATGACCAGGGTATAATGGGATGCATTAAATTAGCACTTATGGAATTAGAAGAAAAATAGTATATTAAAGAAACAGACGGTTATCTGATTTATCTACCCAAGTAGGTATAAAAGATACTCCGTCTGTTTCTTTGTTATCATAAATATAAAATTTTGATCCCTCTATGCCTATTTTTGAATTTCTTTATTCTCTTCCTCTTTTCGAATTAATTGTCTTAAGTTTTTTTCTACTAATTTTCTCGGAACCATGATCTGATGGCCGCAGCCTTCGCATTTTAATCGAAAATCCATTCCGATACGCAATACTTCCCACAAACTGCTTCCGCAAGGATGCTGTTTTTTTAGTTTTACAATATCTCCGACTCTAATATCCATCTGATTTTCCAACCTTTCTAAAACAAAATAAAAAAATTTAAATTAACCCCTTGATTTTTTTAAACTACGTGATATAGTATAGATAACTGCTTATGTAGTTTTTAATACTACATCATATATTTATTAATATCACAACATGAAAGGAATGATTTAACATGGCTCAGTTTCTTAAACACCCAAAAGACCCTGGAAGCGCAATCACTCACTTTATCGGCATGCTTATGGCTGTCTTTTCTGCTTTTCCTTTATTGTACAAAGCTTCCAGGACACCTGATAAAACCGGTATCTTAGCGCTTGGCATCTTTGCCCTTAGTATGATATTACTTTATACCGCAAGCACAGTATATCATACCTTTGATTTGTCTGACAAGGTGAACCGGATACTTAAAAAATTCGATCACATGATGATCTTTATATTAATTGCAGGGACCTACACACCTATTTGTCTAATTCCTTTAAAAGGAAAAGTAGGAACAACCCTTTTAATCATTATATGGAGTATGGCCATCCTGGGAATCGTATTAAAGGCCTTTTGGGTTTATTGTCCCAAATGGGTATCCTCCGTTATTTATATCATTATGGGCTGGACTTGCGTATTAGCATTTTCTCCTATATTAAGCACCTTGCCTATTGAAGGCTTTAACTGGCTGTTAGCAGGTGGTATTATCTACACCGTAGGCGGAATCATTTATGCTCTAAAGCTGCCCATATTTAACAGCCGCCACAAGAATTTCGGTTCCCATGAGATATTCCACCTCTTTTGTATCGGCGGAACTGTATGCCACTTTATCTTAATGTATAAGTTCATCGCCGGGAATATTTTTTAAATATTGACAGAATAGCTCACATATGTTAATCTTAGTAATAATTATTGTTATTGGAGGTGAGCTATGACTACAACTAAGTTCAGCCGGCAAAGGGAATCTATTAAGAATTACCTCGCCACTACAAAAGAGCACCCAACAGCTGATATGGTGTATGATAATATTCGGAAGGTATATCCAAATATCAGTCTTGGAACGGTCTATCGTAACCTAAACTTTCTTGTTGAGCAAGGGTCCATCATTAAGATTTCATATGGTGATGGCAGCGACCGCTTTGACGGTAATGTCTTACCTCATTATCATTTTGTTTGTAAGGAATGTTCAGCAGTGGAAGATATTACTTTACCCGAAGGTGCAACAGAATACCTATTGAAATCTGCCACAGAGAATTTTGATGGTACCATAGATGCCAGCAGCACCTACTTTTTTGGGGTTTGCGGTAAATGTCTTAAGAATAGCAAAGAATAAAAATTATCAAATCCGGTATCAGTATTTCTGGTACCGGATTTTTTTACTTATTTTTTAAAAAGACTATTGACAAATAATACAATATGTTATAATATAATTTCAATAACAGTTACTATTATTAAATAAATTATCGAAGGAGATTATTACAATGAAGAAATTTGTCTGTCAGGTATGTGGTTATGTTCATGAAGGAGATTCAGCACCGGAGCAATGTCCCGTTTGTAAGGCACCCTCTACTAAGTTCGCTGAACAAAGCGATGATTTTACATGGGCTTCTGAACATGTAGTAGGTGTTGCACAAGGTGTTAGTGAAGATATCTTAAAAGATTTAAGAGATAACTTTAACGGAGAATGCTGTGAAGTAGGCATGTACTTAGCAATGGCAAGAGTGGCACATAGAGAAGGATATCCTGAGATTGGTATGTATTATGAAAAAGCTGCTTTTGAAGAAGCAGAGCATGCTGCTAAGTTTGCAGAGCTCCTGGGCGAAGTACTCACCTCCAGTACCAAGAAGAATCTTGAGCTGAGAGTTGCTGCCGAGAATGGCGCTACTGCAGGAAAGACAGATCTTGCAAAACGTGCAAAGGCTGCTAATCTGGATGCTATTCATGACACTGTTCACGAGATGGCAAGAGATGAAGCAAGACACGGCAAGGCATTTGCTGGTTTATTAGCAAGATATTTTGGTTAATTCATAATTTTAATTTGGCTTATATCTAAAGTGTGTATAACCCCTTATTATATACACTCCCCCCTTATATATTTTTCCCAAAAAGAAGATAGGTCTCTCAAGGAGCCTATCTTCTTTTTGTATTGAAATGGTACAGATACTCTTTTTCTAAAATCTCAAGAGTAATCCATAGGAAATAACCGCGGTTTTATAACTCATATGGAAAGCTATAGAAATAAGTATTTGAATTTACCGATATATCTTTTTATTTGTTTTAAAACCCTAAACAGACACAATAGACTCATATTTCACTGTCGGTCAAAGATGTACTCTAAACAGATGGTGTCATGACATTTCTACCAAGGAAATCTTAAACTTGTGTTCTAAAAACATAACTTGATTTGGTATATGCCATCTTATTTTCATAAAATCTATGTGCACTGGCTCTTTCGAAGCCAGAAGAAAGTGCTACTATGCCACATCCATTTTCCTTACCCCAAGTTTGTATATATATTAAAAGTTTTTCTCCATATCCTCTTGACCTTTTACTTTCATCGGTGATTAAGTCATAAACCCATATATGTTTTCCATAATATAAGTTTGTAAGCTGGATTACACCTGTAACTACAACAATTTTCCCTTTTTCAAATAGGGCAAACATTTTATAGCCTTCTTTATGCATTTCTTTTATAAGTTGTAAATATTTTTTCTCATCCAAATCAGTTAGTAACTGTTTCATTACTAAAAAAGCATCTTTCCACTGCTCTTCTTCGGTTAATTCTTTAATTGTTATTAAGTCCTCGCCCATTTTTTATTCTCCTATTTATCTAATACAATGTTTACATCATAATTATGATCTTCTATTATTAAAAGCATCCATTTTTATATTTTTTATGGTACCAGTTGTAGGAGGTTATTGAAATGTTTGGAGTAATACCTATTTTAGATAGTCATAAAAATACTCCATTCTATGTTTCACTTTATGATTATATAAAACAAGAAATACAAAAGGGGACGATAAAACATTTTTTTTAGTGCATGGCACAGATGCTCCTACTACCCTAATTAAGTTAAAAATATTTAAAATGAATAACATAAAAGAGTACTTTTTTAGTTATTTCACTAATATAAAGTACTCTTTTCAAGGATTGAGTTTTATTATGACTATAATGTTTGCTTAGCAGTGGTAACTGTTATCTCTAATACTCTACTTAAGAAAGGAAATTTTTTCTTCACCATATCAAAGTCTGGACCCTCTATAAGGAATTTTGCAGTTCCTTCTATTAAAAATCCTGCTCCAGGATGTTGATGTCCCATAACCTCTTTGCTACCTAAAGTAACTTTAACTTTATTATTTGCTTCTATGTTTTTTTGAGTTCTTCTCATGCCTCCTGCAGGTAATAATATCCTGCCATCTTCAGTAACACTAAGAAATGAATGCCAAGTATTAACCACATGTGCCTCATTGTTACTACAAGATACTATAGCTACTACACCTTCATGTGATATAACTTCAAGCAATTTTTCATTCAACATTTAAATTCCTCCTCTTTAATTATTTTTCATTTTTATTTTTTTAAAAGTCTTAAAAAGTCTTAATTTGTGCACATTGACTTTTCAATAAAGCAATTATACAATTGATGTGTACTCATTAAAAGTGCCAATTTGTTTTATTTTATAGGATACAGTTATTCTTAAGGAGAGTGTTTCAGAAAATGATTGTTCTAGATAACGATTCAAGAGTTCCACTATATTTGCAAATTTATGAGCAGTTAAAAGAAGATATAATTTCAGGACAGCTTTTAGAAGGCTGTAAGCTATATTCGACACGAACGCTTGCAACAACATTAAATGTCAGTAGAAATACAGTAGAAAGTGCCTATCTACAACTTTCATCTGAAGGATATGTTACTAGTAAAGCAGGCAGCGGGTTTATAGTTGAAAAACTAGATAGTGAGTTTATCACTAAGTTAAAGCGAGATAACTCTGTCAATAATGAAAAATACATAAATACTACTTTACCTAATATGAATTCTGATAATAATTATAAGTATAATTTCAAATATGGAAAGTTAAATGCTTCTGATTTTCCTTTGCGCTTATGGAGAAGGATATCAAATAAATGCTTGGCCTCTATAGATGCCGAGGTTATGACATCTTATACTAGCAGTAAAGGCGAAAAAGAATTACGAATGGAAATAATGGATTATTTAAATAAGTCAAGAGGTGTCTCCTGTACCGCAGAACAGGTTATTATTACTTCAGGCTTTGAGCTGTGTTTAAGTTTATTATGTCAGATGTTCAAAAACGATTTTTCTAAAGTAGCTTTAGAAGATCCTGGCTACATTGGTGCAAGAAAAATTTTTAACAATAACGGGTATGATGTTGTTCCAATTAGCTTAGACAAGAGTGGAATAAATATTACTGAATTAGAAAATAGTTCTACAAATATTGTATATGTGACCCCCTCACACCAATTTCCGACTGGATCAGTGATGCCAATTCAAAAAAGATTGCAATTATTAGATTGGGCAAGAAGAGAAAATGGAATTATAATTGAAGATGATTATGATAGTGAATTTCGTTACAGTTCAAGGCCAATCCCTTCTATACAAGGGATTGATTCAAAAGGTTGTGTTATATATATTGGTACTTTTTCAAAGTCGTTGTCTCCAAGCTTGCGGTTGAATTATATGGTATTACCCCAATCATTACTAGAATTGTATGATAAACTTTTTATTAGCTACCAAACCTCAGTTCCAGTAGTCGAGCAAAAAATAATCCAACAATTTATGCATTTAGGACATTGGGATAGTCATCTGCGTAAAATATCTCTTCTAAACAAAAGAAGACATGATACTTTAATCTACTCTATTCATAAATTTATGGGAAACAATGTCATTATTCATGGTAAAAATGCAGGTTTGCATATCTTGCTAGAATTAAATAATGGATTATCAGAAGAAGAGATAATAGAAAAGGCTAAAGAATATGGTGTTCTAGTCTCTCCTGTATCTACATATTGGTTACGCAAGGATAAATATCCTAATAATATGGTTTTTCTTGGCTTTAGTGGAATGACTGACAGTGAGATTGCTGAAGGTATTGATTTACTTAGTAAAGCATGGTTTAGTAAATAACTTTTAATACCATTTAATTGTTAACATCATCCATATATTATATAATTAAGTTAGTGTACAAAAGGATGAAAGGATAGTAACATGGAAAATAAAAAGATACATGAAGTTAATAAAACATATTGGAATATGACTGCTGATGATTGGTTTGGTGTAACGGCTCTTCCTGAATATGGAGTTCAGTTTGTTACAGAAAATGAGTTGCATTTATTTGGTGATGTAACCGGGAAAACAATGCTCGAGGTTGGTTGTGGGAGTGGACATTCATTAAAATATCATGCAGATAGAAACGCTGGTGAGTTATGGGGACTTGATATTTCACAAAAGCAACTTGAAAACGCTCAAAGGTTTCTTTCTGAAAATAATTATTCTCCAAAACTGATATGTTCTCCCATGGAAGATGAATGTGGGATACCACAAAACTATTTTGATATAGTTTATTCAATATATGCAATGGGATGGGCAACTGACTTAAAAAAGGTGTTTCAACGTATTTCTTCCTATTTAAAAAAGGATGGTATTTTTATATTTAGTTGGAAACATCCTTTACACGGTTGTACTATAGTGGATGATGGAAAACTTGTTTTTAAGAAAAGTTATTTTGATGAAGAATGGCATAGTCAAATAGTTGATGGTATGGAAATATTATTACCCAATAGAAAGATTTCAACATATATAAACGCTCTAGCAGACACTGGGTTTATTGTCGAACGTATGATAGAGCAAACTGATGAAAAAACCTTACAGCTGAAAGAAGAAGTTGATGATAGGTCGAGAAAGGCACAAAAACTGCCATTATCTTTTGTCTTTAAAGCAAGAAAGGCATAGTGTGAATTAGTATAATCGTATATAAAAATCTTCAATTTCCTTTGAAGTCTGCTTTATTCCCACGACCACATTTAACTATTCCTTTCAATTTTATATATTCATCCAAAAAACCACTCGGAAGCCCTTTACTTCCAGAGTGGTTTTTTGTGAATCCTGCTTCTCACGAAATATATTAAAGTTGGAATACCTGTCTTTATTTTAAGAATTCCAGATTTTTTGCAATCAAGTCACATCTTTGTTTTACACAATCTACAGAGCGCAGAGGATCAGCCGGTGTATTGAAGGTATAATCCAAAAGCTTATCAATTGTAGTGGAGGCTACATGCAGTCTTGTGTCAGAGGAAGCATAGTAGATATACACTTCTCCGTTATCTGTTACAATAGCACCGTTGGTAAAAGCAACGTTGGAGACATCACCTACTCTCTCTTCACCAAGAGGAGCAATAAAGAAACCGGAAGGTTCTGCTATCACCTTGGAAGGCTCTTTTAAATCTGTAGCAAATACATAGATGACATAGCGAAGTCCTGCTGCTGTATTACGTACGCCGTGTGCTATGTGTATCCAGCCCTTTTCAGTCTTAATAGGCACTGCACCTGCTCCATTCTTAGCTTCTGTGATGGTATGGTATTTTCTCTGACTGGTGATGATTTCTTCCCCAATCACAGCATGGGTAATATCTTCACATAGTCCGAAGCCCACGCCACCACCGGAACCGGTGTTGATAAAGTCATCCATGGGTCTGGTGTAAAATGCATATTTACCATTTACAAATTCCGGATGGAGTACAACATTTCTCTGCTGAGGAGAATTTAGAGTCTTTAAGTTATCAAGTCTTTCCCAGGTCTTTAAATCCTTGGTTCTTACAATCCCTGCCTCTGCTTTCGCCGCAGATAAATCATTGCTGGTGGTATCCTTACTCTCTGAACAAAATACGCCGTAGATATAACCGTCTTCATGTTTGGTAAGCCTCATATCATATACATTGGTTTCTTCCTTGCAGGTATCAGGAAGAAGGACAGGGTAATCCCAGAAACGGAATCCGTCTACCGGACTGTCGCTCTCTGCCACACCAAAGAAGGACTTTCTGTCATTCCCTTCAATTCTCGCTACGAGATAATATTTACCGTTTAATTCAATGGCTCCGGAGTTAAATACCGCATTGACGCCAAGACGCTCCATGAAATACGGATTAGTCTCCTCATTTAAATCATATTTCCAAAACAACGGGATATGTTCGTTTGTCAGAACCGGATTTATATATCTGTCGTAAATACCGTTATAGATGGGACTGATTTCATTCTTTTTTGAGATAAGTTTTTCATACTTCTCTAATTGTACATAATAATTGGGATGCATGATATACCTGCCTTTCTTATTTTTGTAATTTTTATTAACTTAATAATTCTTTTAAAATGACTGTACATAAGCTTCCGATTTTTCTGGCCTCTTTTTTTCTTAAGCACAGGTAATAACCTTCCGCTCTAGACTTTCCATTTATGACATTTTAGTTTCTTTACCAGTCAATACCGCGCTTTATGACTTCAAAGCACATTCTTCCATTGTGATAAGGGCATTTCCAAGGTCCCACGATCTCACGCCTGTTAACCGGCTGTCCTTCTTTATTAAGGTCATAGAACCACTCAGAACCTGCTCTTTTATCAATTACGTATTCTTTAATGAAATTCCAAAGGCTCTTTGCCGCTTCCAGATAATCTTCTCTTTCTTTGTTAAGCTGATAGCCGTTTAAAAAGCCAAGAAGAGCTTCCGCTTCCACCCACCAGACCTTGGTTGTGTCTACTTCTCCCTTAAAGCACTCATTGTTCAATGAAATGCCGTCATATCCGGCTTCTAATATATGCTGTCTTAAGTTCTCTGTCACTTCGAACATTTTCCTGGTATATTCTTCATCCTCCAGTACCTCACAGCCTCTGTCAATCAGCCAGGAGGCCTCAATGTCATGTCCGTAGGAATTCAGGTCTGATAGCGTCTTCATATTCTCATCAAAGAATACCTCGAGAATTCTTCTTTCCTTATTATAAAGAACATCTGCAAACTGGTCCATTATCCATTTTAACCGGTCTCCTACTTCCTTCTTATGGTCCACACGATAAAGCTCTGTATATGCTTCAAATACATGAAGAAGCGTGTTCATCGTCTTGCTTGCCATAAGCCCATTCTCGGATAATTTCTCATTATCTACCGGTTCAAAAGTCCTGTCAAAGGCCTCTAAGTAACCAATTGCGTCTTTGCACTTTGTTTCAATCAGATTGTAGATGCCATAAGCGATCTCCAAGGCTTCCTTATCTCCTGTAGCATTATAATATGAAGACAATGCATAAATAGCAAAGGCTTGATTATAAGTATGCTTTATTGTATCCTCCGGTTTTCCCTCAAAAGTAAGGGACCAGTAGACACCGCCATACTCCTTATCCAGACAATGGTCTTTCAGAAAATGGTACGCATAGTGTGCATGCTCCAAGCATTCTTTGTCGTCAATTGTCATATAAGCATTGGAGAAGAACCATAATATTCTGCTGTTTAAGATAACTCCTTTTATTGCATCTTTGTGCAAATTCAGATCAAAATCATAAAAGCCGTAAAAACCGCCGTAGGTTTCGTCTTTCAGACCTTTCCAAAAAGGAATTATCTGCTTTATAAGATTTTCTTTTACTTCATTTATAAACATCGTACTTTCCTATCCTTTCTCATGTTGTCAGGAATTTCATAGGCTAATTATAACATAGCAAAAAGCAATTACAAGTCTTTATAATGCTTTTTATGCACATTATATAGTTGTTTTATAGTGCATTTATAATGCATACAATATACTAATCTTCCGTTGTCCTATTCTCCCCTGCTATCTTCAATAGCTGCAATATACCACAATAACTCTATATGAAACCCCTAATATCTTTTCTCATTATTACCCATAAGCTCTTAAGAGATACCACATCAAAAAAGAAGAGATTATCCATATTTATGTGGACAATCTCTTCCCTTTCACATTCTATTCATTTATTACTTTTTATTAGCTGGCTCTATGTTAATGCTCTTGCCTTTAATCTTAGCATCTTTCATTACCTGGATAACATCTCCGGCATATTCTCTCGGAACCTCAACGAAGGTGTATTTATCATACATATCAATAGAACCGATTAATTTACCAGGCATTCCGGTCTCTCCGGCAATTGCCCCCAGAATGTCTCCCGGCCTTGTATTCTGCTTCTTTCCTATGTTGATAAAGAGTCTTACCATTCCGGCTTCTGCTCCTGTATCTCCATAGTCTTCAAAGGATGCTTTCTCTTCAATCTGTTCATTCTCATCACCCATTGACATCTTTAAGAAAGCAGCTGCAATATCAAGTGCTGTACAATCCTCTGCATTAACTCTCTCTTCAATGATTTCTATCATCTTCGTTAAATCTTCATCTGCAATGATTTTTTGAACACGGTCTAAGATTTTTTCAGCTTTTACAGCAGTAACATCGTTTATGGATGGTATAGGCTGCGCTAAAATCTTAGTCTTGCAATATCTCTGGATATCCTTTAACTTGTATACTTCTTTTCCTACGATAAGAGTAAAAGCTCTGCCGGTTCTTCCTGCTCTTCCGGTTCTTCCGATACGGTGTACATAATACTCGTCATCCTGAGGCACATCATAGTTAAATACAGCTTCTACATCGTCTACATCAATTCCTCTGGCAGCTACGTCTGTTGCAACCAGAATCTCTGTCTTACCATTACGGAAGCTGTGCATTACACGGTCACGCTGCTGCTGCTTCAAATCACCGTGAAGTCCTTCTGCAAAATATCCTCTTCCCTGGAGCACAGATACCAGTTCATCCACCTGCTTCTTGGTATTGCAAAATACCAGAGAGAGTTTGGGATCATACATATCAATCAGCCTGCAAAGCACTTCGTCCTTGTTCTTAGGCTTAACTTCATAATAATACTGTTCAATCTTCGGAACCGTAAGTTCCTTTTTTACCACCTTGATAATCTGAGCATCTTTCTGGTAGGTCTTTGCAATGTCCATAATAGGCTTTGGCATGGTTGCAGAGAATAAAACCGTCTGTCTTTCTTCCGGTGTATCCTTTAAAATTGTCTCGATGTCCTCACGGAATCCCATGTTTAACATCTCATCTGCTTCATCCAGGACAACAAGCTTTACTTCATCAAACTTAACTGTCTTTCTTCTCATGTGGTCCATTACACGACCCGGTGTACCGATAACAATCTGGGTTCCGGCCTTTAAGGAACGAATCTGCTTTGTAATATCCTGTCCACCATATATAGGAAGAACTTTTATCCCATGCATAAAAGTAGCAAGTTTTCTGATTTCATCTGCTATCTGTATAGCCAACTCTCTGGTAGGGCTTAAAACCACTGCCTGTAAATGTTTACTCTTGGGGTCAATGGTTTCTAACAGCGGTATTCCAAAAGCTGCTGTCTTACCTGTACCGGTCTGTGCCTGACCTACAATATCCTTTCCCTCCAGCATAACCGGTATGGCATTGGCCTGGATAGGAGAGGCTTCTTCAAAGCCCATTTCTACAATAGCCTTTAAAATCTGCTCACTAATTCCTAATTCTTCAAATTTAACTGTCTGCATAAATATATTACCCTTTCTAGTCTTGAATTCTTTACCTTGCTGCGGCCTTGTTACTTTTTCCCAAAAACTGTATATTGGTAGTATTCCGAAAATTACCAGTCTTAGTCCCCATAAAAAATTATTACCGCTGTAAGCATCTGCAAAAAGAGATTCATTAAATAAAAGGAGCTTAAACCCATAAAAAAAGCTCTTGGTCTTTTAGGACAGAGAGCTTTATATCACATATTAGCTATATTCCGTAACTATTCTTTTGCTCTAGATGCTTAATCCAGATAAATGTACCGCATGTAGTATAACACAGGGTTTCTTATGTGTCAACTAGTTTCTTTTGTACATACAAAATGAGCCTTTGCTCCACCAGAGCTGACATATCGGCTATCACTGTCTCCCCATAAAGCTCCGGTATAAAGCCGGCTGCCATTACCGCATGGCCTCCTCCGTCTCCTATTCCGCGTAGAGCAGACTTTATAGCTTTACCTGCATCCACTAATGCCGTCTGACTGCGGACGGAGAATTTAAGACCGCCTACACGGTAGGCATACACCACTGTTATATCAAGCTCTGATAAGGACAGTAAGAAATCCGAAATACTGCCAAGGATGGCCTCAGAGTAATCATTGCCTATTCTGACAATACCAAGCCTGCCGTAGATCTTTAGATTGGTAATGGCTTCTTTGTAAGCATTCAGGTCTTCTTTTCTCAAGGAACTGCCTTCTAGTTCATTTAATTTCTCCTGCTCTACTTTATCAAAAAGATAGTAGAATATTTCAACATCCATTTCGGATACATTTCTTGTCAGATTCGCTGTGTCCATCTTGATTCCGTAAGCAAGAGCCGTAGCAACCGGCTCTTCTGGCTCTATTCCATTTTCAAGAAAGTAATTCCCTATTATGGAGGAACATGAGCCAATATCACTTCGAATATCATAAAAAAGATAATTCTCTGTGTTCTGTATGGGGTGATGGTCAATGCAGGCTATAATCTTCCCTGGAAATTTCTTTACGTTCATATTTCCTTCCTGGGAATCTACGAGAAGGATTTCATCTCTCTCTGTCATAGGAAGAGCCTCTCCTTTACAGACAGGAATCGAGATTAACTCGACCATCATCTGAGTATTCAGTTTATCAATCTGCCCGCTGTAACAGATCGTCGAGTCCTTTCCCATTCCCTTTAACAGGGCGGATAGTCCAAAAGCAGAGGCAAGTGCATCCTGGTCGGGGTAGTTATGGGTCTGAATATAGACATGCTTTCCTTTTATAACGGATAGTAATTTCTCTAAGTTAGTCACTTTTAATCCCCCCGGCTCCGGTTTATGAACACTTATTCCTGACCATATTATCTACGGGTATTATATACTATTCTATAGGCCTGCCGCAAGTCCGCTTTGCAGACTGTTCTAATCAGTCTGCAATTCGCCCTAACATATACCATTTAATGGAGAATGAGAACTGCAATTTATCTTTCCCCATAATCGTTTATACTTTTGTAAAATTCCATAATATACTTCCTGACAGATACTTCTTAAATATATGCAGTATCTCCTACAAAAAGAGCATTTCTTTATCTGCTTCTGCGTATGCTGCCGGATAGTAGGCCGTCTTTTACTTCAATTACTATCGTATCCTGTGTTTCTACCTCATCACTTAGAATCAATCTTGCACTTAAGGTCTCTACATTCTTCTGAAGGTAACGTTTTAAAGGTCTTGCTCCATATACCGGGTCGTAGGCTTCCTTCACTACAAATCTCTTAGCTTCCTCTGTCAGTTCTATGGTAATCTCCCTATCAGAAAGTCTTTCATTAAGCTCTGCTATCAACAGGTCTATAATTCCTCTGATATCACCAGGAGTCAGCGGTTTAAAGAGGATCATCTCATCGAGACGATTTAAAAATTCCGGACGGAAATGATTTCTTAAATCATTCATGACCAAATCTTTACAGCCTGCCATGATATTGCCGGCTTCATCAATCCCGTCTAACAGATAAGCAGAGCCGATATTAGAAGTCATTATAAGAATCGTATTCTTAAAATCCACTGTTCTGCCCTGTGAATCCGTAATACGTCCGTCATCCAGTACCTGCAGCAGGACATTAAAGACATCCGGATGGGCTTTCTCAATCTCATCAAAGAGAACCACGGAATAAGGCTTTCTTCTGACTGCTTCCGTAAGCTGTCCGCCTTCTTCATATCCTACATATCCCGGAGGCGCTCCGATAAGTCTGGATACAGAATATTTCTCCATGTATTCGCTCATATCAATGCGGACCATGTTCTGCTCATTGTCAAAAAGGGAGGCGGCAAGAGCCTTGGCAAGCTCAGTCTTACCCACACCGGTAGGTCCAAGGAATAAGAAGGAACCAATGGGTTTTGTGGGATCTTTTATACCTGCCTTGGAGCGGAGAATGGCATCGGACACCAGCTTAACTGCTTCATCTTGTCCCATTACTCTCTTATGAAGTTCCACATCAAGATGCAGGGTCTTTGCTCTCTCACTCTCCGTTAATTTCGCAACGGGAATTCCTGTCCAACGGGATACAATTTTCGCAATTTCTTCTTCACTGACATTCTCATGAACAAGGGTATGCTCTTCACTTCTTACCTTTTCTTCTTCCGCTTCCAGCTGTTTTGTTATCTGGGGCAGTCTGCCGTATTTTAATTCCGCTGCCTTATTAAGGTCATAATTTCTTTCAGCGATTTCTATTTCATTATTCAGACTTTCCAACTCTTCTCTTAATTTCTGTACTCTTTCTACCGAAGACTTTTCATTATCCCACCTGGCCTTACCGGCAATAAAGAGCTCTTTTGTCTCTGCCAGCTCTTTTCTAAGATTCTCAAGTCTCTCCTGGCTTAATCTGTCCGTTTCTTTCTTAAGGGCTGCTTCCTCTATCTCAAGCTGCATTACATGTCTGCTGATGTCATCTAATTCCGTGGGCATGGAATCCAGCTCTGTCTTAATCAATGCACAGGCTTCGTCCACCAAATCGATTGCCTTATCCGGCAGAAAACGGTCGGAGATATAGCGGTTTGATAAAACTGCCGCAGAAACCAAAGCGCTGTCGGTAATCTTTACTCCGTGAAAGACTTCATAACGGTCCTTTAAGCCTCTTAAGATGGAGATGGTATCTTCCACTGTCGGTTCCTCAACCATTACAGGCTGGAAACGTCTCTCAAGAGCGGCATCCTTTTCAATATACATACGGTATTCATTTAATGTAGTGGCACCGATGCAGTGAAGTTCTCCTCTGGCTAACATGGGTTTTAACATATTGCCGGCATCCATAGCCCCTTCTGTCTTGCCTGCACCGACAATTGTGTGAAGCTCATCAATGAATAGGATGATTTCC
This sequence comes from Anaerocolumna chitinilytica, assembly GCF_014218355.1. Lineage (NCBI taxonomy): Bacteria > Bacillati > Bacillota > Clostridia > Lachnospirales > Lachnospiraceae > Anaerocolumna > Anaerocolumna chitinilytica. The sequence goes on along the minus strand of NZ_AP023368.1, from coordinate 268,920 downwards.
CCGTCACTGTTTCGGACCTCTTCCAGAACCGCTTTTAATCTCTCTTCGAATTCCCCCCGGTACTTCGCACCGGCTACCAATGCTCCCATATCAAGGGCAAATACCTTTTTGTTCTTTAAAGCATCCGGAACATCCCCTCTGACAATTCTCTGGGCAAGTCCCTCAACTACTGCGGTCTTACCTACTCCGGGCTCTCCAATAAGCACCGGATTGTTCTTCGTCTTACGGGAAAGAATACGGATAAGATTACGAATCTCTGCATCTCTGCCAATAACCGGGTCTAACTTCTGCTCTCTGGCTCTTTCCACCAGGTCCTGGCCGTACTTCTCCAAGGTATCATATGTCGCTTCCGGGTTATCGTTTGTTACCTTTTGATTCCCTCTCACAGACTGGAGAGCCTTTAAGAAACTTTCTCTCGTAATTCCAAAGGTCTTAAAAAGCTCTTTTAATTCTGTACTTGGCTGCTTCAACAGGCTTAGGAAAAGGTGCTCTACCGAGACATACTCGTCTCCCATCCGTTTTGCCTCATCCTCTGCATAAATCAAAACCTTATTTAAATCATTGCTGATATAAAGCTGCCCTCCAGATACCTTGGGCCGTTTCTTCAAAAGCCCTTCTACTTGAGCGGTGAATACTTCGACGACAATTTCCATCTTCTTTAAAAGTTTGCCGATTAGGCTGTCTTCAATTACAAGAAGACTGTAGAGAAGATGCTCTTCATCAATTTCCTGATGGCCATAGTCCATAGCAAGCTTTTCACAATTTTGTGTTACTTGAATTGAATTCTGAGTAAATTTACTGATATTCATATGATTACCCCCTTCATAAGCCCCCAATCCTCATTAGATATTGGGTAATTGGTACTTAAGGTTATTCCGTTTTCTTTAAATGTTCTATTGTTCTATAACTGTTATAACACTTATAACTCAAAAATGCAATACCATTTTTATTTGAAAATCACAATTATTATTTTACTCTTTTTCTCCATTCTCTAAAAGGGGAAGCTTTATACGAAGTGTAAGTTTATTCTGTTCCAACGCCGCACTGACATTACCTCCCATTCGCTCCGTCAGGATTTTCACGATGGATAACCCTAGTCCGCTCTGACTTCCTCTAGCTTTATCTGCAGTATAAAAACGCTCAAAGACTCTGCTGGGATCAAGTTCTAAATTTCCATCAATATAATTACAAAAAGCAAGGACTGCCTGTTTATCTACTGCAGACAGAGATACTTCTACGCTTATTTTACCATGCTGATTGCAATTACGTATCAGATTTCTTATAATGCGCAGCAGACTCTCCTTATCTCCGCGGATAAAGATTGCCTTAGGTTCCTCATAACACAGCAGCAGATGCTGTTCCTCAAAGGCCGGAACTGCTTCTGCAAGGCATTCGGTTACCAGGTTGGTCAGATTTATTTTCTCCAATGTAAGTTCATTTTCTGCAGTAAGAAGATAAGAGTACTCAAAAAAGCGGGAAATAAGCTGTTCCATTTCTCCCGCATATTTTACGGCAACATCTAATTTCATCTGCTGGTCAATTAAGAGTTCATCCTTGTGAAGCAGTTGCAGATATCCTTTGATAGCAGTCAGTGGTGTTCGCAAGTCGTGGGAGATATTTGCTATTAATTCCTTAAAGTTCTTTTCCTCCCGAATGCCGTTAAGGCGGAGGATTTCCTCCGCCTTCAGGCAATTGTTAATATTAACGACCATGTGCTCCAACTGACGATGAATAAATTCCACACTAACCGGTTGTTTAGTGTGTTTTATCAACCGATTCTCCAGCTGCTTGTTGATGCTTTTAAACTGACGCCCCAGAAGAAGGATATAAATAGTCAGAATAGCAATGATTATTACAAGTATTATTACTAATATCTCCATTCTTTTGATTTCCCCCGTCCTTACCTTCTTACTGTATTTGTTGCCTATTTGATTTCTGCTTTACGAAACATCCATATCGAAATTCCAATTATAATCACTATAAACATCAGACTGACAATCAGTGCTTTACAAAGGCTTCCAGCTTCTGTCTTTAAGGTCATAAATAAATATTTCCCGCCAAAAGGAGTAAGTGAATATATCTTATCAAACACTTTGGAATTTCTGGCAAGTATAAGCAATTGTGAACTGAGTATAGAAATGGCATAATATATTCCTACTACCAGCACCGGTTTCTTAATAAAGAGTGCCAGAGGCAGGCATACGCTAAGCTGCGCTGTCAGGATCATTATTAGAACCGCCATCACTGCCGCAAGCTTTAATAGATCTGTCCCATTAATCACCGTGTTAGAATCATTAGCAAGCAAATACAAAAACCCCAAAGCATCTTTTCCTAAGTTAAAATTCCTGTTAAGCCCTAAAGCTATTCCCGTGACCGCCGCATAAGGAAGCAGCATAATAACTACGCCGCAAAAAAATGCAACTGCCTTACTGATAACAATCTTCCCCCTGCTGCATCCGCAGGCAATTGCCTGGTGTATCGTCTTGTTTTCAAAGTCACCGCAGATAAAGGTACCTGCTGCTACACCTCCCAGAATACTCATTACATTTACATCAGATAAAAGAAAGGTAATTCCGCTAAAACCGGCACCAAGTCTGCCTTCTGCAATGGCATTTCCCAGTACCGCCATTATGATGGAGGATAAAACCGTTATCGCTAATAACACTTTAGCAGTAGTTGACTTCAACATCTTATAGATATCCGCATAGATCATGTTAATCATTTTCTTTTCCTCCAACCAGTGATATAAAGTAATCCTCCAGGGTATCTCCCTGAACTGAAAAGTTCGTAACAACGACTCCTTCTTCGAATAATACCTTTGCTACCGTAACCTTCTCATCCAGATAATCGTATAATCGTACTGATTTATCGGGCATAACTTTATACTGGTTCGTATGCAGCCGCATTTCTAGGACCTGTGCCAGCCTTTCCGGCTCCAGACATTCTATTAGAATATGATGTTTACAGTTTTCCTCCAGTTCCATATGTGTTATTGTCCTTAAAAGCTTTCCTTTATGGATAATAATGTAGTCCGTGGCGGTTTGGTAGAGCTCCGGCAGATTATGGCTTGAGATCAGGACCGTCATAAGACGTTCCTCACACAACCTTCGGACTAATTCCCTGATTTCAATTACCCCAAGAGGGTCAAGCCCATTGATAGGCTCATCCAGTATTAAAAAGTCCGGATTACCGATTAAAGCAATAGCAATGCCCAGCCGCTGCTTCATACCAAGAGAAAAATTTCTGGCAGGCTTTTCGCCCGTATCCCTTAACCCTACAATTTTCAGTAATTCTTCTTCTAATCCGGTACCCGGGATTCCCCGCAAAGTTTGATAATAGCGAATATTTTCCCCGGCGCTCATATAGGGAATTATACTTGGATACTCAATCATTGCCCCTATTCGTTTTCTCTCTTCCAGAAGGCTTCCCCCCTTCTGACCAAAGAGTTCTATCATTCCCTCCTCCGGAAAAGCAATACCGGTTATCAAGCGCATTAATGTTGTCTTACCGGCGCCATTTTGCCCAATCAAGCCATATATTTTGCCGGGCTCCAGATCGATTGATACCTGCTGTAAAACTTTACTGCCACGGTAGCTTTTTGAGAGATTTTTTGCTCTTAATACATATTCTTTTTCTTTCATATCCTCACACATCCTTTCTAGCATTAGTTTATCCGATAAAGGTTTAGAAAAGGTTAAGAAAAGAAAGGCTATCGATAAGAAAGAGATAAAATAACTTGCACTTATTTTTTATTTAACCGGTATCCGAGCCCCCAGACAGTCTCTATGTACTCCTTTGCTGTATCTGCATGTTTTATTTTATTTCTTAAATTACTGATATGCGTTTTTATCGTATTATCATCTCCAAGATACTCTTCCTCCCAGATTGTTTCATATAGTTTCGCTCTGGTAAATACTTTGTCCTGATTCTTAAGGAAAAGCTCCATAATAAGATATTCCTTGGCAGTCAGCTCTACTTCCTGACCCTTCACATAGAAATGTTTCCCATTGCTATCCAAAGAAAGTTCTTTGAATTCATATCTCTGTTCTTTATCTTTTTGCCGATGGATTCGTCTAAGCAGTGTCTCAACTCTTGCTGATACTTCACCCAGATCAAATGGTTTTGTTATGTAATCATCCGCTCCCAACCTCAGCAGATCAATCTTCGTATGTACCATATCCTTCGCTGATATAATAATAACCGGCACATCGGAAAAGGCTCGTATCTCCTGTAATACCATATCACCACTTTTGTAGGGAAGCATAATATCAAGCAGGATAAGCTCGAACTCTTCCTCCTTCATCTTTTGTACTCCCTCAATACCCGTATATGCCGGGCATACCTCATATCCAGCTTCCGACAAGGTCTCAGCAAGCATAAAATTAACATCCTTATTATCTTCTACAATTAATATTCTGCTCATTCCTATCTCCATCTATCGTCTTTCGTTTATTTGAACTGCAGGTTTCCATGAATTTTATTTGTATTTTTCTTTTACCAATTATAACACATCTGTATTTCCAAAGAAAATTAGTTTGAATTACCTGAATAAAACCTTTACTTTTTTTCCTTTACATAATAATATTAATTTACACTAATGGTAATTATTTCCTTTCATTCTACCTAAAAGGAGAGAATCATGAAAAAAAGAATGCCTATGATAGTAAGTCTAGCTCTTCTACTGCTTGCCACTATCTCTATAGCAACCAACTATAGTTGTTTAAAAAGATTAACCGTTGCTCACGGATATAATAAAGGAAACGGAGAAAGTCTAACCTATAGCATCGCCTCTGCTTTTGAGGCACCTCGTAATTTTGAAGACTACTCCCTAACAAAAAGTGCAGTAAAAAAACTGGGCTTAGATAATACCTTACCATCTGACGTATCTCTGAAGGAAGTCACGAAGCACAACCTTATCTTAAAGGGTAAGCACAAGAAAGCTGATGGGAAGAACATAATACACATAGACCAATGTATCTTAATAAAAGACTTAAAATCCATGTACCTTTTCTATCATACTTATTTTTCTAATAATGACAATATCATTCATCTATCATTAAACGCCCCCAACGGCAATCTCATCTCTGAAGCAGCTTTTACTGATGAAAAGAAAGGTACAATACTTCGTACTTCAGAAAACTACTTCTGGGACATAGACTACGAAAAATACGAAAAGATAATACTCCATGTGAAAGTATATACGGCTGCTAATAAGTATCTCTATGAACACCAACAGCCTCTTTTCTAGCTTCCCAAGATTTCATCTGCTATTTTAATCAAAAAGTATTCATCTGCTATTATAATCACAAGTATTCATCTGCTATTATAATCACAAGTATTCATCTGCTATCATAATCACAATTATTCATCTGATACTATAATCACAATTATTCATCCGCTATAATATCACAAGTATTCATCTGCTATCTTTACTTCTTCAGATGTCAAGGTTCCCCTAAAACCTTCTACTAATATTATCTATGTAATTGCATTACTTTAGGAAAAACAATGATTGAACAGATGACACGGAGGTTTGCTTTTGAATTTTGTCTCGAAAGGTCCCTTATGACACTTAAGCGGCAGAAGATGTTACCAGGTAAAACAGTGCCACTGTTTGAGCGTCAAAGAATACACACAACCAATTACTTCACCGCGAGTTTGGCACTGTTCTACCTTCCGGTAGCAGCTTCTGGCGCTATAGTGGAATAAGGGTTCTTGAGAACAAAATTCAGAAGCAAACCTCCGTGTCATCGTACGCCCCCATTACGCCCCCATTACCCCCCCTATATACATGTCATTATTTTCTATCACCTTTTTCTTGTCATGCCATTTTCCCTATGCTAAAATAAAAATAAACGTGTATTTTGGGAGGATAATGGATGATTCAAAACAAACACAACTACCTGTCGACGGTCTTTCGGATTTTAATGATTATAACCGGTGCCTGTTTCTCCTCCATTGGGCTTGAAATTTTCTTAATACCAAATAATATCATTGACGGCGGTATCATAGGCTTATCAATTATCAGCAGCTACCTGTCCGGTCTTCCTCTGGGTCTCTTTACCTTTGCACTTAACTTCCCCTTCTTTCTTATCGGCTATAAGCAAATAGGAAAAACCTTTGTACTCTCCACTGCCTTTGCAGTAATCTGCCTTTCCATCGGCGTTTCTATCCTTCATCCGATACCGGGTGTTACCCATGATATTTTTCTGGCTGCAATATTTGGCGGCATTATTAACGGAACCGGCGTAGGTCTGATTATCCGTGCAGGCGGTTCTTTAGACGGTACAGAAATTGTAGCAATTATTCTGGACAAGAAGGTCAGCTTCTCCATCGGCCAGATTGTAATGTTCTTTAACTTCTTTATCCTTAGCGGTGCTGGCTTTATCTATGGCTGGGACAGGGCTATGTATTCACTTGTAGCATATTTTATAGCTTTTAAGATGATTGATATTGTAGTGGAAGGACTGGACGAATCGAAGGCAGTTATGATAGTATCCGATAGAAACGAAGACATCACTTCTGCGATTATAGACAGATTAGGAAGAGGTGTTACCCTTTTAAATGGCCAGGGAGGTTTCTCAAGACTTTCTACCAATGTAATCTATGTAGTGGTTTCCCGTCTGGAAATTGCAAAAATCAAGAATATTGTACATTCTTTTGACAATGATGCTTTGGTTACCATCGGAAGCATCGAAGTTGCCGGAAAGAAATATAAAAAGAAATCAATTCATTAAGTTTCAATTTTTTAGTTCCGTTCTCTCTGCTTTATTCATATAAATAGAATAAATAGTTCTTAGAGGTAGCCATATGACCGAAGCTGAACGGTTTAAAATAGTAAGCGAAAAATATGCTGATTTTATTACCAACGATGATGCCCGTGCTGCCATCTTAAATGCCTATCCTGATGCTTCTGTAAGCCTGAATTTTAATAATCTGTCAGTTATTCATATTCCGGTTGAGAATATGACCTTTGACAGCATTCATAGATTTGGCTTCAGCAGTATTCCGGCTTGCTTTGGTCTGTTAACCTCAAATCCTGATTCTTATGATTATAATCTGAAAAACCTTCCAGTTTCATTCAAGGCAGATGATGGTTATACCGGCAAAGATGTCCTGATTGGATTTATCGATACCGGAATTGATTACAGAAATAAAGCCTTTTTAAAAGAGGATGGCACCAGCAGAATTCTGTCTATTTGGGACCAAAGTATCGAAAATCAAAATAATCCTACCAGGTTTCTCTATGGAACGGAATATAATAATGAGACCATTAACAAAGCTTTAAAATCAGTAAATCCTCTGGAAATAGTACCAAGCATGGATGTAATCGGCCATGGCACCATACTAGCCGGCGTCTCCGGCGGATCAAAGAACGCTGAATATGGTTTTTCCGGTGTCGCTGACAATGTTACCTTCGCTGTGGTAAAATTAAAGCCGGCAAAGGAATATATAAAGAGCTTTTTTTCTATTCCTCCGGATTCCATTTGTTTCCAGGAAAATGATATTATCAGCGGCGTTATCTACCTCCATGAGTTAGCTTTGTCCGTAAATAAACCACTTGTTATCTGTTTGGGTGTTGGTACCAGCCAAAGTGACCATACAGGGAATCGTTTCTTAAGCAGATTATTGGCAACAGTGAGTGAAATAAAAGGAAGAGCTGTTGTCGTATCAGCAGGTAATGAAGGCAACCGGGGAAGTCATTACTATGGCAATATTAAACCGCCGGCTTCTTTTGACGATGTAGTGTTAAATATCGCTGAAAATACCTATGGCTTTACTATGCAGTTCTGGGGAACTGCTCCGAACTGGTTCTGGATTGATGTATATACTCCCGACGGAGGTTTTATTACCAGGATACCCCCTACCACCAATAACAGCATTCTCTATTCCCTTGAGAATATGACTATTATTGCAGACAGCCAGATAAAGGAACCCTATTCCACTGAGCAGTTTATTGTTTTAAGATTCAACAAACCAATTCCGGGACAATGGCATTTCTATGTATATGGTATCAAAGGTGACCTGCCTATGCGTTTTCATTTCTGGCTGCCCATCCACAACTTTTTAACATACGGGACAACATTTGTAGAGCCAAATAACAATACCACCATAGTCGCTCCCGGAAATAACGTAAGTCTGATATGTGCAACCGCCTACAATCCTGCCAACAATACTCTCTACTATTATGCCAGTAAGGGAAATACTATAACTAATATGCCTAAACCAGATATTACCGCCCCCGGCGTTAATGTCCTCAGCCCATATCTAAATAATCAATTCATCCGGGTAACCGGCACCAGTGTGTCCTCCTCCTATATAGCAGGTGTACTGGCTCTTTTGCTGGAATGGGGCATTACTAACGGCAACTTTCCTCAAATGAGCAATGCCCTGTTAAAGAAAATTATTACCCAGAGTGCAACCAGAAGGCCGAATGAGTCCTACCCGAATCCAGACTGGGGTTATGGCGTTGTCGATATTAATCAAATGGGAAGTGTAATCAACTCTATCATAAGCGTTCAGGAAAACTCTATTTTTCGATTATAAACTTCTCCAAAAGTTTTAAAGTGTTTTCCAAGCCCTTAATATGTGTCCGCTCCATTCCATGAGAAGCATGAACTCCTTGTCCTATTAAAGCGCCTCTGATGTTATTTCCACCTCTGAGAGCTGCGGATACATCAGAACCATAATGTGGAAAGATATCAACGGCAAAATCAATGCCGAAACGGTTTGCAAGGTTAATTAACTTTGTAGTCAATTCGTAATCATACGGACCTGCAGAATCCTTAGCACAGATGGATACGGCATATTCACTGCCATTTAAATCCTCACCCAAGGCTCCCATATCCACTGCAATGAATTCGCTGATGTCGGACGGAAGCCAGCTTGCACCAAAACCAACCTCTTCATAGTTACTGATTACAAGTTTTAAATTCTTTCTTGGAACAACCTCTTCCTCGTGCATATCCTTTAAAAGTCCAAGCAGAACGGCTACAGAAGCTTTGTCATCCAAATGCCTGGATTTGATAAAGCCTGAATTTGTGTATTCAAAATTAGGATCAAAGCTGACATAGTCACCTGTATTAATACCAAGTGCAAGTACATCTTCCTTGCTTTTTACCTGTTCATCAATCCTTATCTCCATATTCTTTTCACTTCTCTCCAAGGTCCTTGCATCATCATAGGTGTGGACGGACGGACTCTTGGACAGAATTGTTCCTGTATACGTCTTACCTTCTCTGGTATGTATCTTGCAATAGCTTCCTTCAACGCTTTGAAGAGTAAACCCACCTACCAGGGTGAATCTTAGAAGACCATTAGAGGAAATAGAACGTACCATAGCTCCTAACGTATCCACATGTGCAGATAACCCAAGCGTATCCTCCTCCTGACCGGGAACTGATATGATTAAACCGCCCTTCTTGCTGTATTCACATTGATAATGAAATTCTAATGCTTTCTTTTCAACATATTTCATTACTTCCTTTGTATACCCTGAGGGACTTGGTATATTAACAAGCTCCTTTAATGTTTCAACAATAAATTCCATGGTATCCACTTTTTATCCTCCTGTAATTAATCACTTATCTGCTGTATTATCCGCATTTCAACCATGATATCTTCAGCAGACTTTCATTGGTGCCAGAAAGTCCTGCCATACTATCAGCCTGTCCATTTTAATCCTGCTTTATGATTGTGCAAGAGTCTCACAGCCACTTATTGATTAATCTTTCCTTTTCACTTTACTTATCCAATAAGATTGCTCTTACAGGCGCACCGTCACTGCCGCCTAGCTTAAGGGGAGCAGCAACGAGAAAATATTCGCCTTCTTCTACTTCATCCAGTTTGAGTCCCTCCAGCAGAACTACTTCTTTCTCTAATAGCTCTACATGAACTTCTCTGGGTGCCTCCATGGGTGCAACACTCTGGCTCTCCACTCCGATAAGCTCCAGATTATATTCAAGAATGCACTTAGCAAGCTCCATCGTGATGGTAACGGGGCCTTTTAAGATAACCTTTTTCCGGCTGTGTTTTAATACCTCGTTTAACTCTTCTGCCGTTGGCTGTTTCTCGAAAGCTTTTAATGTACAATCTCCCACACAGTGATAAAGATCCAGCTCTTCTATCGTCTTGCCTTCTCTGACAAAATGAAAAGGTGCATCCATATGAGTACCGTTGTGAGCACACATGGTCAGTATCGTAACGTTACAGACATCTCCTTTTTCCATAGAGCTGTTCCTGACAAAGGAGGGTTTTTCATCCCCGGGAAACACAACACTCGTAAATACTTCCTGGGATATATCATATATTTTCATAGATTTCTTAATCCTGCGCAAACTTCATGCGCGGTCCTTTCTATAGCACTTTTTCTATCGCATATTCCGCATTTATAATCAGCCACAACTGAGGATTATAAACAGTAATATTCCATACACTTATTCCTTTTAAATGATACTTTGACACCAACTCCAGTGTTGCATTAATGGTTTGGGCGTTGATAAACCATACTGCATGATTGATTTGGTTATTCGTAGTATACGTAAAATAAGGAGTTTGTGACAGGTCATCATAATGAATACCTACCTTATTATTACTTGCCAAATCATTTACATTATCAAAAGAAATAACATTTACATTAGATATGCCAGCCACATAAGGCAGTTCCCAATCATAGCCCAAGGTCGCTATACCAATAATTATTTTATCAGGTGGTATATAGTTTAAAACATAATTCAAAAACATTTCTGTTTTATTAATAGATGTAATAGGTGAAGGGGGATTGATATTAAATGCCCATTCATAACTTGAAAATATAATATTTTGAGCTAATCTATTTATGATGGAGTAATCTACTTTTTGGAAACTTACTTCATTGCTTGATTCATTTATATTAGGGTTAATTGTAACAAATACTTGGAAACCCTCACTGTTCAACCTGTTGGTGACATTGGCAAAATAGCTTTCATACAGTTGGATATTGGATAAGCTAATATATTGAAGAGAGAGGTTCAGGCCAAAGTAACCTTTTTCCTTCAATATAACCAGAATGTTATCTATCTGCTTCCTTTGGAACTCTTCGTTCAAAAGCACTTCAAAATCCGCAATGATATTAGCTTCTCCTTGTATTGTAAGGGTAGTTAACAACATTAGCGGAGCTACGCCATACGCTTTTGCTATTTGCACTATTTCTGAATCATCATAGTATGATATAATACCCCCATCCTTTGCAGCCGTGTAGTTCAAGACAGAGATGTAGGTCAGATATGGCAGGGTTTTTCTAAGTGTAGTTTTGTCAATGTTAGGAACAGTATTACCATGTGTTGTGATGGTCCCTCTCTTCTCATATCGAATAACAAGGATATCCCCCGGATATAGGAATTCTCGTTCCGAAAGATAGGGATTATTGGCTAATAATTCTATAAGTGATACCTGAAAAGCATCGGCTATATCCCTTAAGGTGTCTCCCTCTTTCACTGTATAAGTTATTTCCGGTTTAACAATAACCAAGGATTGGCCTACAATTAATTTATCTGCGCTGTCAAGTCCATTATCCTCTATAAGCTTATCTTCTGTAATTCCATAATATTCTGCAATTGACTGGATGGTTTCATTTGGGCTCACGATATGTATTGTCATAACAACTCCTTTCCCTGATATATGCGAAAGACTTCTTTTCCAACATATATCCCAAGGATATCACTATAACAATATATGAAATTATTCTAATTTATTTTCATAAAAAATGATTGATTTATAATTCAATATCCAATTCTACCGGACAATGGTCGCTGCCCAGAGTATCCTTGTGAATAATACTGTCTCTAATCTTATCCTTTAGGACTTCTGATACAATAAAATAGTCAATACGCCAGCCTGCGTTCTTCTCTCTGGCTCGGAACATATAGGACCACCAGGTATAACGGTCCGTATCATCCGGATACAGGTAGCGGAAGGAATCCACAAACCCATTCTCTAAAAGCTCCGTCATCTTATTTCTTTCTTCCTTGGTAAAGCCTGCGTTCATGGTATTGGTCTTGGGATTTTTTAAATCAATTTCCTTATGGGCAACATTTAAGTCCCCACAAAGGATAACCGGTTTTTTCTTATCCAGCTCCTTTAAATAGGCTCTGAAATCATCTTCCCATTCCATACGGTAATCAAGTCTTGCAAGTTCCCGCTTAGAATTGGGAGTATAGACATTCACCAAATAAAAATCATCATATTCCAGTGTAATGACACGGCCTTCCTGGTCATGCTTTTCAATCCCCAGATCATAGGTCACTGCAAGGGGTTCCCTCTTGGCAAATATGGCAGTTCCGGAGTATCCTTTCTTTACAGCGCTGTTCCAGAACTCATAATACCCATCAAAAGAATGCTCCCACTGTTCTTTCTCCATTTTCGTCTCCTGAAGACAGAAAAAGTCTGCATCCTGTTCTTTGAAAAAATCCTCAAATCCTTTCCCAAGGCAAGCTCTTAATCCATTTACATTCCAAGAAATAAATCTCATACTGTTATACCTTATATCGCAGATATCCTGCGGTATTGCCACCGTACCTTAACGTGAAATCTTTTTCACTGAGTAAGAGAATTATAGTGGCATCCTTTCTTTCCGAATTTTCTCCTACTCTTTTTACACGCTTTCTCTTCGCCTAGCCGAGCAATAATTCTTTCAATTCCTTCAAATCCTTAACAATGGCATCTGCTCCTGCCTCTGTTAATTCTTCTTTGTTTCCAAACCCATACAATACCCCGATGGAACTTATGCCGTTCTCCTTCGCTCCTTCTATGTCGTGGTACCTGTCACCTATCATAACTGCCTGCTCTTTGTCGCTGATACCGTTCTTCTCCAGAGCATAAGCTATGATGTCGCCTTTTTTTCTTCTGGTATCATCTAATGTGGCACCGCAAATATCCGTAAAATAACCTTCCAGATGGAAGTGTTCCATAATCTCTCTTGCAAATTTCTCCGGCTTGGAGGTTGCAAGTATTAAGATTTCACCTTCCTTTACCAAGGCTTCCAGAAAGGAATCCATTCCTTCATACTTCAAATTCATGAAGATTCCTTTCTCTTTAAAATACTCCCTATAGCGGACAGTAGCTTCCTTTATCTCTTCCTCATTCAGATTCCAGAATTCTTTCAAGCCATCTATTAAAGGGGGTCCTATATGCCTGTTTAACGTGTTCAGATCTTCCACTTCTATCCCTACATGATGAAGCGCATACTGCAACGATTTAGTAATCCCTTCCTGGGGATTGGTTAGGGTTCCGTCTAAGTCAAACAATAGATATTTCTTCTTCATGCCGCGTATGTCCTGCCTTTCTGTCATGTGCAGGAAAATATCTTTGCATTTTCCTGCTAATCGTATAAGCTCCGGTAATCATCCAAACGTTTTTTCAAAAGGGTATAGATATCTTCTAAAGACATATCCTTGGCATTCCCTACATAGAGCAAAAACGCCGGTTTGTCGTAATTCTTATTATCAATTGCTTTTTGCTGCTTTATGGGTGAGAGCTTCTTTATAAAGGAGTCTTCATCCCTTGGTATTATTCCAATGGCATTATCTTCCTTTGCAATGCAAAACCTGTCAATGTCCTGGTAGGATAATCTGCCTATGGAATTTTTGGAGGAACTGTCGATAATACTATCAAAGGTTATCGTAATCAGAGGTTTTTTCTGGGAAGCTTTCATAAGATTCATAATACACCGGATGCCAAAGACCACGGCTGTTATAAAGCCTAATAAGCTAAGTACCATAACCCTCTCCCTTAACCCTGTCACCCACAGAGTGACTGCCAGAAAAAGAAGAGCGAAAGAACGAAAAAAGCACCTCACTGCTTTCGTCTGTTTTTCTTCAATAATAATCTTTTCCACGTTTCTCCCATCCGCGTGTCCGTACGCATCTTTCCATACTTTCTTTCATTTTATATGGAACGCTTTAAAAATGCAAGTAAACATGGTGAATTTTGTTATATTCACCTTGCTGTAAAGCAATATCTGAAATTTATTCTGCTTTTATTTGCTTAAGAAAAATGCTATACTGGACGTATTATTGTAATAAGAAAGAGGTCTTCTATGAATCATCCGATCTAAGTATCAAAATAAAGAATTTTACGCTGTATCTGACAGCTTTATTTTGATGCTTAAAATTAGAAAGGATCTCTCATATGAAGCCATATCGAAACATCTGGCTCATGTATGCCATCGCCTTTTTGCAGGGCATGGTATTCTATGGGCCAATTGCTACTTTATATCGTCAGGCTGCCGGTATCAACATCTTTCAGATAACCCTGATTGAAAGTATTTCTCTTGCCCTTTGCCTGCTCTTTGAACTCCCCTGGGGCATAGTGGCAGACCGGATAGGTTACAAAAAGACCATGGTATTCTGCTTTATGCTGTATTTCATATCAAAAATTGTTTTCTGGAAAGCAGATGGTTTCGGAGGATTTTTGACTGAAAGAATCCTGCTCAGTATCGTAATATCCGGTGTTTCCGGTGTCGATAGCAGTATTTTATATCTATCCTGCAAAAAAGACCAATCTCAGAAGGTCTTTGGTATCTATAATTATATACAGACTACAGGACTGCTTATAGCCTCGGTCGTGTTTTCACTATTTATAAAAGACAACTACAGACTGGCGGGTTTCTTAACTGTCTGCAGTTATGGATTAGCAGCAGCTCTTACCCTTCTGCTGGTTGAGGTAAAGGGAGAAAGTGAGGTTAGGCCGGGGGTGTCAGAATTTCTTGCTCTGTTAAAGCGCATTGTGAAAACCAAGCATCTTCTGCTGTTTTTGGCCGCCGTCGCACTGCTAAATGAGACCCATCAGACCATAACAGTATTCTTAAACCAGCTGCAATATGTAAAGAATGGCTTATCCAATACTGCTATTGGCTATATCTACATCCTAGTTACACTGGCTGGCTTGCTGGGAGTTTTCTCTGACGGACTGACTCGTAAATTAGGGATACAAAAGTTCGCAGTCCTTTTATATACTGCTGCAGCCACGGCCTGCCTGCTTCTTGGATTAACAAATAGCCCCTGGTTATCCGTGGTCTCTATCCTATTACTTCGAATCAGTTTCAGCCTGTTCCAGCCGTTACAGACAGAACTGCAGAACCGTCAGGTTATAACTTCAAACCGCGCAACAGAACTTAGTATTAATGCTATTATTATTGATGGTGTAGGTATCACTACGAATCTAATCTATGGCAGGCTGGCGGAGGTGAATATCATAATGCCTATGTTTTCAGGAGTATTCTTCTGTATCCTTGGATTGCTCTTCTTTAAACTTTGGCAACGTGGTATAAAAGGAACTGTATTCCGGTATACCAAGCCCAGAAATTAATTTGACGTTTCACAGAAGCTTTAGTATACTTATTACAGTACAATTTTCTGACGGTATTAGGTGTATACACGTTTACACCGATGCCGCCTGTTTAAGCTGTTAATGCTCTTAGAAAGAGGAAGATAATGAAAACTCTGTACATCTCAGATTTAGATGGAACGCTTCTTAACAGTCAGGCTGAACTTAATCCTTACACCATAGAAACTATTAATACTTTAATAGAAAAGGGTATGCACTTTACGGTAGCAACAGCCAGGACCGCAGCTACGGTATCAAAGATTCTGGCCCCGCTAAACCTCTCTGTTCCCGTAGTTTTAATGAACGGCGTTATCCGCTATGATATGAAACAAAAGGAATATTTAAATACCCTATACCTCCCGGAGAAAACGGTTTCCTTCATTCTTCGTACTGCCAAGCAATTTCATTTGACCGGTTTTTTATACCAGATTAAAGACAATTCTCTGACCACCTATTATGAGAATCTGACAAATAGCGGCATGCTGGAATATTACACCGAGCGGAAGGTCAAATTCAATAAAACATTTATTCAGAAGGAGGATCTTATAGATGCTGCCAGTGAACATAGTATCTATTTTGCCATGATTGACAAAATGGAACTACTGCTTCCGGCTTACGAGATATATAAGAACCTGCCCGGCGTCTCCACTGCTTTTTATCAGGACAATTATAACAAGGAAGGTATGTGGTTCCTTGAGGTATTCAGCAATAAAGCCACCAAATACAACGCTGTAATGGGCTTAAGAGAAACCTGCGGCTATGACAGAGTCATCTGCTTTGGCGACAATCTTAATGACTTGCCCATGTTCAAAGCCAGCGACATTACCTGCGCAGTTGCCAATGCCAAAGACGAAGTGAAAGCAGCTGCCACCTACATAATACAGAAAAACACAGAAGACGGAGTCGCCAGATGGCTTATAGACCATTTTAAAAAAGATGGAAGGGCTGGTGAAGTTGATGATTAATTCCATTGTTTTTGACACTGTAATAGGACGGCTTTATATCGCAGAAAGGGATGGAGCAGTTTCACATCTTTTATTTGCTCAGGAGGATGATCCAGAGGCCTATAAGGAAGAAGGAAGCCTTACACCCCTGCTAGCAGAAACCAAAGACCAGATTCTCTCCTATCTGGCAGGCACACGGACAAGCTTTAACCTGCCCTTAGCCCCCAAAGGAACTCCCTTTCAGGAGCGAGTATGGAACGCCCTTCTGACAATCCCTTACGGGCAGACGATAAGCTATAAAGAACTTGCTGTAAGAGCCGGCAATCCCAAAGCCTGCCGTGCCGTTGGTATGGCAAATAACAGGAATCCCATCTCCCTTATCATTCCCTGCCACCGGGTAATCGGTGCAGATGGAAAGCTCGTAGGTTACGGAGGCGGTCTTCCCATAAAAGAGCACCTTTTACGCCTGGAAGGAGCTTTGGTCTAGTCTTTAAGAACTTTTTATATTTTAAAACTACATAACATATTCCTTCTATAAACCATATAAACAGCGTTCTGCATCTAACAATGCAAATTACTGAGAATTTAGGTGATTTGTACAGGTGCAGAACGCTTTATCAAGGTCATTATTCTAACAAACGAGGTAATCATGGAAACCATCGCCAAGAGGCTTACACTTAAGTTCGGTTTTATCCAGTCCAGTTACTGGATCAGTCAGTGTGCAATAAATAGTTTTGCCGCCGTATATCTTCATGCCAAGGATTTTGAAAACACCCAGATAGGTTTTATCCTATCCTTTGCCGCTATTTTGTCCATGCTGTTACAGCCCCTTGTAGCCTCCTTTGCTGACAAATCAAAGAAGATCACACTGCGCTATATGATGCTGGTGCTTATGTTTATTGTAATGGGACTTGGAGTATTGCTCTATCTGCTCCCTAACTCCTTTTTATTAATTACCATAATCTATATCTTAATTAATGCCATTGAATATACCTTGAATCCTTTATTTAACTCCCTTGCCATGGAATACATGAATCAAGGCGTTCCCATGAATTATGGCCTTGGAAGAGGAATGGGTTCCATTGCCTTTGCTGTTATGTCTATTTTTCTGGGCTTCCTGGTGAATCGATTCGGAGCAGATGCTATACTCCCTGTATTCCTGTTGTGCTATCTCCTTGTAATCTTATCAACCTTTCTCTTTCGAGAAAAGCTTCCAAGCCTTTCAGAGGAGCAAAAGGCCCTTTATGGAATCCAGGAAGCTGAGGCAAAAGAAGAATCCAGTAATCTTCTTACCTTCTTTCTAAATCATAAAACATTTATGGTAATGCTTTGCGGTATAGCCATGCTATTCTATTCTCACATATTGATTAACACCTTTTTAATTAATATCATGGAAAATGTAGGCGGAAACAGCTCGGACATGGGCGTATCCCTTTCCATCTCGGCAGCTCTTGAGCTGCCTACCATGGCATTATTTATATTAATTGTAAGAAAGATAAAAGGCAGCAGCTTAATTAAGATCTCTGCATTTTTCTTTACCATAAAAGCCCTGATTACCCTCCTTGCAACCAATGTCGCCCTTGTCCATCTATCCATGTCCTTTCAATTAATTTCCTTTGCCTTGTTCACACCGGCATCCATTTACTATGTAAATGACCTGATTGAAAGGGAGAACCGTGTAAAAGGACAATCCATGTTAGGTGTTGCCAACATCGGAATTGCCGGAACTCTGGCCAATCTGACCGGCGGAAGACTTCTCGATACCTTTGGAGTAGGAAAGATGCTCTTAGTCGGAACCATTGTAACTGCCCTAGGCTTTGTCCTCATCTTGCTTAGTGTAAAAGACCCGGTCAAAGCGCCAATAGAGAAACCTATAGCTGACCCAGTGGAAGAATTACTAAGAGAGCCGGGTGCAACGAAGGAACCGGCTATATAATGCTATGAGATAGTATCTATAATACCTATGATGATAGAAATGAAGCAAAAAAGGAATAAAGAAAGCAACGTTACATCAGCTTTCTTTATTCCTTTTTTCATTTAAGAATCAAAAGATAATCATGCTTTCGTATAATCTTCCAGATAGAACCGATAACGCTCACTGATAATATATTGCTTACCGATATGTACAAGTTCCTTTCTGGAATCATACATCTGGCAGTACAGATAAAAAAGAGGCTCTCCGCCGGATACCTGCAATTTTTTAGCAATATCTCCATTTGCTTTGACTACATCGATATAAGAATTAGTGGAAATGGAGACATGTATTCCATGTTTTTCTTCCAATAAGCGATATAAAGAACCGTCTAAAGCTTCGTTTAAAAGAAAGGAAAAACGCGGATATGGAAAAAGATTATTCTCACACATGATAGGAGAACCATCTGCCAGACGGATACGCTGCAGAAAGATGGCAGGGCTGCCAGGTTCTTCATTCATAGCTTTAGCGTCTTCCGGTGTCAAATGGATGATTTCTTTTTTTGTAACTATACTGGTAGGGTTCATACCATTTGCTTCACAAGCTTCACTAAAGCTAAGCAAATGTTCAATTTTGCGCTGTATTTTGTGTTCCTGCACAAAAGTACCTTTACCCTGTTTTTTTGATAAAAATCCTTCTCTTGAAAGTTCTTCTATAGCACGGCGCACCGTAATACGGCTTACGTTATATTGTTCGCTGATTTCTGTCTCGGTAGGAATCTTTTCTCCATAATGCAATTCACCTGTTTTAATAGCATTTTTAATTTCTTCCTTTAGTTGCAGGTATAAAGGAATCGCATTATCAGGATTTAATTTCATAGTTGTAACTCCTTTGTAAAGATTTATCTAAGTTCACTATACTATAGTTGGCGGGGAATAACAAGCTTATTCTGCCAAAGGCCAATTATTTGTATAATTTTGGCTATTATTTGTACATTGTGCACAAAATTTCAACTCATAATAATAACAAATGACAAAAGATAAGAATTTCAAAATTTATAATTGTATATAACGTTATAATATGATATAGTGAAAATACGCAAAAACGAAATGGGAGGGTATTAAAAAATGTGCAATATTAATATTGATTTAATCTTGCGCTCCAATTACATTTTCACAGGTATAAATGAAGAACCTGAAAAAGGCTACATCGCTGTTTCCGGTAACACAATCGTTAAAGTAGGAAGGGATGACTCTTACAAAGAATTAATTGGAGAAAATACGAAGGTCTTGGATTTGAAGGACCAGCTTATAACACCGGGTTTTGTAGATGTACATACCTTTTTTACCGGATATGCCATCTACCATATTGGAATGAACCTTTCAGAGGTCGATTCAGAAGAGAAGTGCCTTCAAAAGATGAAAGAATATGAAAGAACACTTAAGGAAGTGCAGACTATTTACGGCCATGGATGGGATGTAAAGAAGTTTCCGGCAAAAGGCCTGGAGGAGCTATTAAATCAGAACTATCCGGAGAGACCCGTTATATTATTTTCAGCTGACAGAAGCTCCTGTATCATGAACCAAGCCGCAAAGGATGCTTACGGATTTACATCTTTTACCTGTTATCCGGAGGCATATTACAGAATCATGCGGGAGTATTTAAATGACAGAACTTTTATTGAAAAAGAATTCAAGGATTATATGAAATTATTAAACAGCAGAGGTGTTACCACTGTTAAGGAAATGGGATTTGATGATTTCTATGGTTTTGATTCGTTCTTAAAAGAAAAAGAGGAAAACAAAGAATTAACCCTGCGAATATTTTTTATGTCACAGCCCGTTGGGGAAGGAATTAATATTGAACACGGAAAACGAATGAGAGAAAAGTTTACCGGCGACTTTGTCCGATTTTCAGGCTATAACCGGATGACGGACGGAACCGTAGCAAGTAAAAAGGGAGACTTGTTA
Organism: Anaerocolumna chitinilytica; assembly: GCF_014218355.1. Taxonomy (NCBI): domain Bacteria; kingdom Bacillati; phylum Bacillota; class Clostridia; order Lachnospirales; family Lachnospiraceae; genus Anaerocolumna; species Anaerocolumna chitinilytica. The sequence goes on along the minus strand of NZ_AP023368.1, from coordinate 248,731 downwards.
AAACCCTATGAAGGAACTGATTCCTGCTGCTCAATCCATATTGACTATGAGGGGATCGAGAAGGAAGTTCTCCTGGCAGATCAAAATAGCTTCCGATATTCCCTCCATGCCCAGGGGGATGGTGCAGTTCATAAGGTATTGGATATTTTTGATAAGTGCAAAAAAGAAAATAATAAAGTAGTAAACAGGCATGCAATTACAGACATGGAGTTTACAGCTCCAAAAGATTTAGAGCGTATGGGAGAACTGGGGGTAATAGGAGAAATCTATTTTCAGATTATGTCATTAGATCCCGGTGATGAAGTCAAGGCGGCAATCCTTAAAACCATTGGTAAGGAACGAGGACAGTATTACTGGAACCGGAGAAAAATGATAGACAGCGGAGTCGTACTATCCGGAGCCACGGACCTGCCCCTTATGATAACAGATATTCCGGAATCCATCTATCATGGATGCGGTGGATATTTTCCGGAGGGAGGGGAACCATTTAACAAACATAATACCATAACCATTGCTGAAATATTGAAAGCCTGGACTTTAGGCGGTCAGAAAAATCTCGAAATGGAAGTAAAATATGGGACCCTGGAAGAAGGAAAAATCGCAGATATTACCGTACTGGATCATAATGTATTTCAAGTTCCTATGGAACAAGTGCGGGATGTCAAGGTATCCATGACAATCGTTGATGGACGTATCGTATACGAGAAAGAGTCTGCTAATTAAAATAAAGGAGGAAAAGAAATGAAACTAATTGACAGAGAACAGATAGCTGCCATGAATATTCATTATCTCTATTATTCTTTGGAATATTTTTTAGATACCCAGGCGGCATTAGGAGTAAAGACTATCGAATTATGGCCCGGAGCTCCCCACTTCTTTCTGGATTCCATGACCTATTCTGACTGCAGGGAAATAAGGCATAAAATTGAATCTCGCGGGCTTACGGCAAGAATCATCACGCCGGAGAACTGTACCTATCAATATCAGTTTGCAGCTCAAGTACCTGAAATCTATGAGAAAAGCTTTCAGTATTTTAAGAATGGATTAAAAGCAGGAGCAGAGCTTGGCTGCAAGATCATGGCAATCAATTCCGGTTGGGGGTATTGGAACGAGGACAGGGAGGAAGCCTGGAAACGTTCTGCCAATATGCTTGCGAGGCTGGCGGAAGAAGCTAAAAAAGAAGGCATCTGCCTTGCGATGGAATCTTTAAGGCCACAGGAGTCTCAACTGGTAACGACGCTTGGCAATACAAAAAGGATGTTCGATGAAATCAATCATCCTCATTTAAAAGTAATGATTGATACCACTGCAATGGGGGTTGCAGGAGAAACCTTGGAGGAATGGTTTGATGTTTTTGGAGAAGACATCATACATATGCATTTTATTGATGGAAATCCATATGGACATCTTATCTGGGGAGACGGAAATCATGATTTAGAGAGCTGGTTAAAAGTACTTGATCAGAGAGGGTATAAAGGTTACTTAGGACAGGAAATTACGGATTTTGATTATTTTGAAAAGCCGGATTCCCATGATATGCGAAATATGGCAGCTTATGAACCATTTATTAGATAAAAACTGTATTGGAGAGAGGTACGATTATGACTGAAAAGAAAAGATTTAAAATCGCTTTGCCCCATGTTTATACCTTAGCATTTGTATTAATTGTTGTATTTGCAATAATGACTTGGATCTTACCAAGCGGACAGTTTCAAAGACAATTAATCGATACGCCGGCAGGCGAAAGGGAAGTAGCAATTTCCGGAACCTATAAAGTAATTGAAAAAGTGAGTAACGACGGAGCTGATCTGCGTCAGGGGTTGTTAGAAATTCTGATGGCACCTACCAGGGGGATTCAGGCAGCTGCCGATGTGGTAGCCTTTATTCTTTTAATTGGCGGAACCTTTCAGATTCTGACAAAGACCAATGCCATGAATATGGGAATCCGCAGAGTAATCAGAAAACTTCAGGGAAAAGAGGTATTGCTCATCCCGATATTGATGCTACTGTTTGGTATCGGCGGAACTACATTTGGCATGTCGGAAGAAGTCATTCCATTTTACATTATGCTCATTCCCATATTCTTTGCAATGGGTTATGATTCCATGACCACCTTTATGGTCGTATTTTTAGGACCCCAGATCGGTTATGCAGCTTCCACCACCAATCCCTTTAACGTACTTATTGCTCAGGGAGTTGCAGGAATTCAGGGAAATCCTCAGCTAATCTACCGCTTTATCTGGTGGATTATCATGATGACCATCTCCATTATCTTTGTTATGCGCTATGCATCAAAGGTCCATAAGAATCCGACCAGTTCCATTACCTACAAAGATGATCTGCTTAAGAAACAGGAATTTGCAATGGATGAAGAGAACACAGAATTTTCCCTCCGTCACAAATTAGTACTTGGCATTTTTGCTCTTGGCATGGGTACAATTGTGTTCGGCATCTTAAAATACCACTGGTACATGGATGAAATATCTGCCATATTCCTAATCATGGGTATCTTAATGGGTATTGCAGGCGGTCTGAAAGAAAAAGAAATAGCCGAAGAATTTGTAACTGGAGTCAAGGATCTGGCATTTGCTGCCGTAGTAGTTGGTGTCTGCCGTGGTATCTTAGTAGTTGCTGAAGGCGGAATGATTATTGATACCATATTAAACACTTTATCCAACAGCCTTGCCAATATCGGCAGCGTGGCATTTACAACAGTTATGTATCTGGTACAGTCCCTGCTTTCTATCCTGGTACCTTCCTCTTCTGCCCTAGCTTCCCTTACCATGCCTATTATGGCTCCGCTATGCGACTTACAGGGAGTTAATCCGGAAGCAAGTGTCACAGTTATGCAATTTGCAAATCAGCTGACGAATATGATCAGCCCCACCGCAGGTATGACCGTAGCCGGACTTGCAGTTTGTAAGATTACCTTTGGACAATGGTGGAAAACAATCTGGAAATTCTTTATCGTTATCACAATTTTAGCTATGGTATTCTGTGCAATTTCCGCACAGCTTTAACATAAACAATGAAATAAATTTTATGGAGGATAAACAATGAATGCAAGAGAATTAGTACAACAAATATTAAAAAAACATGGGGAAATCAAGGATATTTATTTTGTTGCCTGCGGCGGCTCTTTGGTCGATTTATATCCGGGTTTCTATTTTATACAAGCAGAATCAGAAACCATGCATGGAGCTTGGTATACCAGTAAAGAATTTGTGATTGCTCCGCCGAAACATCTGGGTAAAAACAGTCTTGTATTTATCTGTTCCCACGGCGGTAATACAAAGGAAACTGTAGAAGCAGCTCATCTGGGTAAAAACAGTGGGGCGGCTGTCATTACCATGACACACAATCCGAATTCAGCCTGCAATGATGATTCCATGATACCTGTAGTTTATGATTGGTCAGATACAGTGAATGAAAAGGATAAACCCCAGGGAATCGTACTTCGTGTCCTGAACGAACTCATGAAAGTACAGGAACCGAATTATAAATTATATGATGGGATTGCAGACGGCATTGAAAAAATTGACGGCATTGTACGCGCGGCAGTAAATAAGGTAAAGAACCGCACCTGGGTATTCGCGGAAAAATATGCGGACGAACCTTTCCTATATATTATGGGTTCCGGTGCTTCTTATTCCCAAGCTTACGGATTTTCTATCTGCTCCCTCCAGGAAATGCAGTGGATGGATTGCTGTTACCTGCATTCCGGAGAATACTTCCATGGACCCTTTGAAGTAACAGATGAAGATCATTTATATATCCTTCTGATGAGTAAAGGTCCGAACCGCGTCATGGATGAAAGAGCACTTACCTTCTTAAAGAAATATGCTAAGAAATATGAAGTGATAGATGCGGAAGAATTGGGTATCGGTGCAATAGATGATTCCTGCGTGGAATACTTTAACCCTATCCTCTTTTATGCGATGAGTGTTGCTTACCGCACCGGCCTGCAGGATAAACGCCGCCATCCTTTGGATATGAGACGCTATATGGGTGTAGTGGAATATTAATAGAAAGAGGTATGATTATGGGTAAATATAATGTAAATGTATTAGGTTTCGGTGATAATGTCGTAGATAAATATGAACATTTAAAAACCATGTATCCGGGCGGAAATTGTGTGAATTTTGCTGTCTATGCAAATATGTTCGGAGCAGCCAGAAGCGCTTATATGGGGTACTTTGGAAATGATAAGGAAGCTGAACATGTAATAAATACACTTCAGGAGATTGGCATCGAAATGATAAAGTGTCAGCAGCTGGATGGGGAAAACGGATGTGCAAGAGCGACTTTAATAGATGGGGACAGAGTATTCTTAGGTTCCAATGAAGGTGGTATCCGCGGAGAAACTCCTTTTATTCTGGATCAGTTTGATTTGGAGTATATCAGGCAATTCGACCTGGTACATTCCGGTAATTACTGTTTTATGGAAAAAGAGCTGTATAAAATTAAGAAAGCAGGCATTTTTATTTCCTATGACTTTTCCGATGATTCTACGGACGAGTATTACAGGGAGGTCGCTCCTGATGTAGATTTTGCCTTTTGCTCCTTTGACGGAACCGAAGAAGAAACCAAGGAACGCTTAAAATGGATCGTTTCTCTTGGACCTAAGCTTGCCTGTGCTTCCAGAGGTGCTGACGGATGTATTTTATTTGACGGGGAGCAGTTCTATCAACAGCCGGCAGAACCAATCGAAAAGGTAGTGGATACTATGGGTGCCGGTGATTCCTTAATTACTTCCTTCCTGGTGGGCTACCTTGACCGCTTGAAAAAAGGCTGCAGCCGTGACTTAGCAATCAGGGAAAGCTTATCAGAAGCTGCCAGGTTTGCTGCAAAAATATGTTGTATCGACGGAGCGTTTGGCTATGGAAAAAAATATGATTAAGGAAAGAATCCCGGATATAAAAGCAATTGGTGTAGGTTTCTCCTGTGTTGATGTTTATGAAAAACTCAATAAATTCTATCCCACCGGAAACGGTGTGGATTGGGGCATTCACTTAAAACGTTTGGGAGTTCCCGTAAGTATCTTAAGTGTTGTAGGAACGGATATCTATGGGGAAAAGATGCGGGAAGCATTAGAAAAGGAAGGAATTGATATTTCCCACCTGCATACTGCTAAAGGTGAAACTTGTAAAATGATGATGGACTTAATCAATGGCATAGACCGGGTTCATTTAGAAGCAATTGACGGCGTTATGCTGGATTTTAAGCTTACAGAGGAAGATAAGGAATATATCAAGAATTTTCAGTTTATGCATACGGACCTTTTTGGAAATGTATTGAATGATCTTGCGGAGATTAGAGCTGCCGGCGTAAAAGTAGTAATGGATTTTTCTACTTTTTGTGAGGATCCTCAATATAACCGAGAAGAGAATTACAAAAATGTAGATTACGCATTTTTATCCTATGACAAAGAAGATGAATATATTAAGAGCCTCCTAAAGAAGATTCGTTCCTTCGGAGCAAAGATCGTTACTGCCACTTTAGGTGAAAATGGAAGCATTAGCTATGATGGTGAAAACTTTTACCGCCAGGGTATTGTGCCGGTAAAAGTCGTAAATACCGTTGGTGCAGGAGATTCCTATATAGCCGGTTTTACATACGGCATCATGATGGGATGGGATATTCCTGCCTGTATGGAATTTGGTGCAAAGATCAGTGCAGAGGTTGTAACAAGATTTGAACCATATTAATTACGGGAAAGGAGGAAACCTATGATTATTGATATGCATATACACCCCATCTATTACAAATCCATTTGTAATAACCCCGAGGAATTGGAGTTCCGTTCCAGAGCATTTGGTGTATACAAACAGTCTCCTTATGATTATGAAGAGATGTTTGTTGAAATGGAATACGGCAGGGTAGACAAAGCTGCTCTCCTGCCCTTAGACTTAACCACAACCGAAGGAGGCTGTATCGTAACCAATGACCAGATAGCACAACTGGTATCAGAGCATCCGGAGCGGTTTATTGGCTTTGCAAGTGTTGATCCCCACAGAAACGACGCACTTGAAGTGCTGGATTATGCCTTTGGCACTCTTAAGCTGAAAGGATTGAAACTAAATCCGGCAAAACAGCATTTTTACCCAATGGATGATTGTATGCAGCCAATATATCAAAAATGTCTGGAATATAATAAGCCTGTTATCTTCCATGCGGGGCTTAGTTGGGAGCCTGACTGCATAACGGAATATGCCCATCCCTTAAAGTTTGAAGGGGTTGCTGTGAAATATCCGAACCTCCGTATCTGTCTGGCTCATTTCGCCTGGCCCTTTGTACGGGAGACGGTTATGTTGATGATTAAATATCCTAATGTTTATACCGACACTTCCGTCTTATATATGGATTCACCGGAAGAATCCATGATGCGGCTGTTTACGGTTGATATGGGACCTTTATGGACAGAAAGGGCACTGTACAACCAGATTATGTTCGGTTCAAACGGCCCCCGATTCCGGCAGTTTAAATTACTTCGGGCCTTGGATAAAGTACCTATGAGGGAATATGCAAGAGAGAACATCTATTATAAGAATGCTTTGAGATTCTTAGGAGAGGAGGCGGCAGAATGGTAGACCTGCAGAAAATTACCTGGATGAGCAGAAAACCGGAGCAGTTTCATATGATTACCAAAGAAGTTCATGATATCGTTGAAAAAAGCCCGGTAAAGAACGGATTGGTACTGGTTGTAACTGCTCATACCACCACAGGAATCATGGTAAATGAAGGGCTCCCCTGTGTAGAAACAGATATTTCAGATACCCTGACCCGAATTGTACCTTTGGAGGCAGATTATGCCCATGCCCATTTCCTTCCCAGTTATGGTGCCACAGGAAATAACTCTACCGGACATATAAAAAGTCTTATCTGTGGAAATCATTGCGTATTTCCGGTAGTAGACGGAAAGATTATCTGCGGTGGTGCCCAGGATATCTATATTGTAGAATTCGACGGGCCTCAGACCAGAAAAGTATTTGTGGAAGTGTTTGGTGATTAATGGATACTCTGTTGTTTATCGGATAAGGCGGTACAATAGAAACAGGTTACATCTGCTGAAAGAGAAAATCAAGTAAGAGGCGGTGACTAGCCACCATCCTCTCCCACTGCCCTGGGATTCGAGACTTACACCCGTTTAGATATATGCCTGCCAGGCACAAATTAAGAAAGGCCAAGCATCACAGAAATGTTCTGGATGCATGGCCTTTTAATTTATTTATAGAAATAAATCTCCCTCACTATTAATATCTTGCCTCACGTTGTTTTGAAGTTCTAACGCTTGCGGGTATAGATACCACCTTTTGAAGGGGTTTCCAGACAGCAAATGCAATTGTAAAGTCAATCATACTATGAATAATGGTGCCGACTCCTACTAATAAAATGACTGAGAAAAGGTATCCTTTATCATAATAACCGCTGGTCATGTTATTTCCCCAATAGAAAAAGGTAACTACGGTAACCTCGCAAACAGCATGAATTAATGCCATCAGTAAACCGAATGTTACAAATCCGCCGGTCGTGTTCAAGAAATTCTTATTCTTCTTAAGCAGGATAGAGCCAACTACCGCAAATACAATATGGGATAATGCTCTTAAAACAACAACGATCGGAAAGATTCCTGCCAGCAAAAATCCAATGGCGGAAATAATCGCTACTGCTACTGCAATATAAGGTGAAATGAACATTGCTATAAAGATGGGCACATGACTTGCTAGGGTAAAGGATGCAGGCTCTAATATAAATTTAGGCGCAAACATCGGAATCAGAATGGCAATAGCCGAAAGCAGTGCTGCAATGGTCATGGTTTGTACGGAATTCTTAGTATTCATGTTAGATGTCCCCCGTTTTTGGTTTTAATGATTAAAGAAAGTCAGCTACTTTACTCTTAAATGTTACTATCATGTTAGCTGTCTTGTCACCTGTAATTGACTGTAGTTTACAGTAAAATGAGTGCACTGTCAAGTATAAAAATATCGAATTAAAAATTTTGCTGATTTTACAGTTGAATTTTCCTTTATATGGATTTATAATAGGGGTACGTTCCAATCATATGCGGATATGGTTCACTGGCAGAATGCGAGCTTCCCAAGCTTGAGACGCGGGTTCGATTCCCGTTATCCGCTGTTAAAAAAAAGGTACTATAACCCTTGGTTTTGAGGGATATAGTACCTTTTTTATTACTGTAGATGAACCATAAGAAGCGAAGATTGCAAGAATAAAAGTGTGAATCCAATGGTGAATGTGTATTTACTTCTCATCCTACCGGTGGATTCAAAAGCAGGCCCGGTATCACGGCTGACATCCGTGTAGAATAAAATTCTTTTCCATCCCACGAGAGTACATTCTCGATATACCCCAAGGTATCACTGTTTATAGGTCCAATGATCCGTTGATATACCAAAAGCTCATAGGCATTTACTTCTTCGTTCTGAATAAATGGCATTATCGCATTTACACCCAGAACATCCCCTTGAATCGGCATTTTTAACATACCCGATTCATCATAATACTGTGATACGTATTCATCGCCTTTGTAACTTACATCCAATACAAATAGTTTATCATGGTTGACATTGTATACCACAACCCTATAAAGATCAATGTAATCCACCTTATACTGAAACAAGGCATTATATTGATTAAAGTTAAAAATTTCTGTGGGTATATTATTAATATAAGCATAGATATAAAAATAGCCATAACCGCCGCTGCCGCCTGAATTTATACTTAATTTAATATCATCCACACCATCTGCTGTAAAATCACCGAGAAATAACCTGGGATTATATCCGGCATTAAAATCCGGAGTAATGGTGCTGTTTTTACCTGAATATCCATCCTCAATAACGATTGAAATATTATCTACAAAACTTGATTTTGTGTCCGCTGTTTTACTGCCATATAAATATACTTTATCAGGAATACCATCACCAGTCACATCTCCCTCTTGCATTGTAAGAAGATATCTATTCTTCATTAAATCCTCTTCATATGGCAGCATATCATTTTTTCTAATCTGTTGGCTCATATCATCGCCTCCAATAAAAATTCAATTCTTAAGAGCTGTTTTGGCAGATGTGCAGGCGATCTGTCAAATACCCCCGTCATGCAAAAGCTAATTGCAGGACCAGGGGTATAATTAATTTTATAGAACCTGCACCAAGTAAGCAGGAGATTGAGGAGGAATGCTAAGGGTCTCGTATATGGCATGTTCCACCCGTACTTTCTGCCCAGGTTGAATTGCTTCTAATGGAATGGCGTTACCATTTTGATCCAGAATCATTGTTTCATCAGAAATGTTGAACATCATCTGATCATACATGTCATAGGGGTTTCCGGTGAGAAGGAGACCATTAATTGTATCAACACTTACAACACGGTCCGTTGTTATATAAAAAGAAGCTTCTTCTTGCAATACTAAAATCCGGTACGCGCTTGATTGAGGGGGAATACTTCTTGTCACTGCAGAAGAGAAATCTGCATCTATTCGCATTCCCTCTTGTAAATCATACATATTAAGTGATATTCCCTTTTCATCGATGATAATGGTGTTATTCGCTACATTTAGCCTGATTTCCTGCATGCTAGTCATATTGTTCTCGTCGCTTACTTCGTAATATATTAAAATATACCCTGTACTTTCTGTGTTTGCAGCAACTTCCTCAATTAGAGCGTTATCTACATGTATTATTGTTTCACCTGGAAATATCATACCCTGTGGAGCGGAACTAGTATAATTCATAATTATCCTCGAATACAAATTATTCTAGTTATAATATATGTTAGTTCAACAAGAAGTTACGGCTTCCGGTATAATAAAATGGTGCATTAGGATAACGGGCTACCGAAGGACCGCTATTTTCTTCGCCCGTGACATAAATCATGTTACTGATTTGTCACCTGGCGACTATGTCCTTCCCATCTGACAAACAATAAATAAGGACTTCCCGGGTTTCGTACATATTCGATTCCCGTTATCCGCTGTAATAAAAAAGTAGTTACTGCACTGGTTTTAGTGTAGTAACTACTTTTTTGTTATGTAAATATAGAAGACGCAGTGAGAATAAAAGTACTAATCTTCTGGTGAGGGAATTTTTCTCACTACATTACTCCATTCTTATTCCATTTAATAGAAGTCTTATAACCAAGTTTTTCATACCATGGTGCTACACCTGTAAAGTGAATATAACTATAATTATATCCTTCATCTTTTAGAATCTGAGTTACATTCTTAACCATTGTCAACCCAATTCCTTTATTACGATATTCTGGAAGCGTTCCAACGCAACCTGGTCCTCCTATTTTAATTTCGCGTCCACTTATGTTGCGTACACCCATATCCTCAATAAGGCAGAAACTCGCAACTTTTCCATCTATATATCCACAATATACTCTATGTTTACCGTTATAAGATTGTGTCCAATATTATACAACTTTTCCTACTGCTTCCTTTAATTCATCAAGGTCTCCATTATAATATCCAAAGGAAATACTATCGTCTAATTTCCTATCATATTTCTTTGGCTCAAATTTATCCAAATGAAGAATCATTTCATCACAAATCCATTGGTCTGGAAGATTGCGAATATTTTCCCTTTCAAAAAAATTTGGATACATGCAGTCCAATAGTGATATGTAATCCTGTTTATTCATGTGCTTTTTCTCCTAATAAATATAATAGGCAGTTTATGTTCCTTACAAAGTTGGAATTTATCGCTTTATGTTATGCTTATTTGGTACTATGGATTACTTATTCTTTGACTTTACATAAATAATACATCTCTGGGAATTCCATATCAAAAATTCCCTCAGGATATATTTCTACAAAGAGAGATGTATCTATTGGGATATTATTCTGTTTCGCCCAATTTTCACCCTCTACATATTTCTTGCCACATTTCTCACCTAACAATTTATCAATGTTTTCAGCATTAAAATGATTTTGTATATATTTACCTTCTGGGACGGTAAATGTTGTATATTCATGGCTTTGTTCATCATCTATTACTTCGATACCTATAAAATAATACTCGTTAGGATGACTTCCAATCCAAAGCCCATAATGTGAACAATGTTCCTTTTTACCTTTAGCAATGTTTTTCATATCATCAATTTTGCCATATAATTCGTATCCGCTTTTTGCACCAAAAACTTTAATTCCCTTTTCAATAGTTATGACTTTAAATTCGTTTTTTTCAATATACAAACTATTTCTCCTCCTGAATATAATAAAATAATCCGCACTTCAAACTGTCTAACAAATAAATACCACTTATATTTTTTCAAAGTATATATCTTATGAATATCTTCTACTTCGCATTATTGCTATTATCAGAAATTAAATTTCTTATCTAAGAATTACTCTTTTATCATTCGAAATCAATTTAACCATATTTTACCACTATTATTGACAAATTAAAATACTTACTTACAGTTGGTAAGTTACCCAGCAAACATTAGTAATTTATGTAATATAACTCGGATACCAAACGACGCCCATTATCTTAAAATAAAACATTATTCACTAACAAACTGTCTCTTTGCGACCATGTCCTGACCATTTGACAAGTATCAAGCAAATCTACTACTAACAAACTGTCACCTGGCGACCCTGTCCTAACCAAATAACAATCATTAAATAAGCCCTTCCCTGTTTTTTGTACATATTCGATTCCCGTTCTCCGCTATAAAGATTCAGAGCATCAGCCCAAAAGCTGATGCTCTATTTATATGCCATATTTACAATTTCCTAGCAGCGCTTAACTATTTTCAATTAAATAAACTATTTCTCAACTTTCTTGTTCGTCAAAAATATAGTCGGAATAAACAATACCAAGCTAAGGACTAAGGCTACCTTGAAACCATCGTGATAAGCAGTGGTCATGAGCGGAATTGTTGGTACTTTGCCTTGGATTGAAAAGCTGACAACCGTTGCAAGCACTGCTGAACCAAATGCTCCACCAATATTTTGCATGAGTCTGGTTCCGACACTTGCTTGCGCAATTTCTTGTTTAACCATGCCAGTGTATGCATCCGTCATCATTGGAATGGTGACACCACCGATTCCTATACCACGAACCAATAAGACAACGCACACAACAATGAGTGAAGATGTCTTACCAAAGAGGACAAATGGTATTGTACCAGCAATGGCTAAAATCAAACTTATCAGGACAACCTTACGAGCACCGAATTTATCCGTTAGCTTACCAATCAACGGGCGGGCAGCTAACATCCCAATACCTTGGGGAATCAAGATTAATCCAGTATTCAGTACTGAGAAGCCCTTAATGTTTTGGAAAAATAAAGGCAATAGTAACATTGGACCGTTGGTGGCAATCCCTGCAAGAAACAAGCCTACCATTACAGCACTGAAACTTTTGGACTTAAATAAGTGCAATGGTAGAATTGCATGTTCCTTTTTGATAGCAGCGTATATGATATAAATTGCTAGAAGTACGACTCCGGCAACAATGCAGCCAATAGTCGTGCTGTTATTGAAGGCAGCATTTTTCGCAGCTTTTGTAATCCCATAGATCAAAATTGCTGAACTGGCACCTAATAATAGGATACCAATAAAGTCGAATTTTGCTTTCTTGTTAACCGGCGTGAAGTTAGGTAACTTTAAAATCATCAAAGCGATGGCAAGAATACCAATTGGTACATTAACAAAGAAAATGTAACGCCATGATAAGAATTGGACAATTACTGCTCCAATAACCGGTCCAAGGATTGGGCCCAATACCATTGGGATACCAACGGTTGACATCAACCGGCCTACTCGTTCGCTGCCGGCGACTTCAATACACAAAGTAGTCACCAATGTCATAATAAAGCCGGAACTGATACCTTGAATAATTCGGAAAATAATCAGTGAATGAATACTCCAGCTAAGTCCCGAAGTAATCGAAGCAGCTAAGAATAACATATTGGCACCAATCATTAACCATTTACCATTGAATCGTTGGACTATCCAACCTACAAATGGTACTGAAATTGCCATAGCTAATACATATCCTGTTATTACCCATTGAATTGAATCAAGTCCGGTACTAAAATCATTACTCAAATGCTTAATGGCAATGTTGACCATCGTTGAATCAAATAATGGCATAATTGCTCCAAGCACTAAAATCCAGGCAATGTTCATAATGTTCTTTGGTATCGGCTCAAGTTCCGGAGCCTTTTTATTTTTACTCATCTTAAATAAATCCTCCTTATTATTGCGGTGTTTTCCTTATTGTTATTTTGCTTTACAAAGCACCGCTTATGACTTATTATGAGAGCATAATCTATAACGTTGCGTTCGAGTCAACTAGTTTTTAATAAAATATTTCAATGGCTAGTTAATCAGAGAAAGAAGGAAGAAAATTGAAAAGCGTTAATGAAGTGAGTAAACTGTCCGGTGTTAGCCGCCGCACTTTACAATATTATGATGAAATCGGATTATTGCCGCCCAGTGAGGTGAAAGAATCGGGTTACCGCTATTATGACGAGGAGAGTTTGCGCCGCTTATGGAGCATTTTATTTTATAAGGAGCTCGGCTTTTCTCTTCATGACATTCAGTTAATTCTTGAAAATCCAAAGGAAATGGAAAAGGAGTTACTGCGGCAACACAAACAAGTTCTTATGGAAAAACAAGCTCAATTGCAGAAGATGATACAATCAGTTGATAGTATTTTAAATGATAAGTTTGATATTTTAATGCTTAGAGACTTTGAGAAAAATCGTATTGAAATATTAAAGAAAACCTACGCAAATGAAATCCGAGCTTTTTTAGAAAGTTCCTTTTTTCTTCCATTAGTGAAAAGCGGCATATTACAGAGCCGTACATCTCTTATTAAAAACGCCTCAAATATAATGAACCTGGATTTTGGCAAGATCATTAATCTCTGCGGGGATGTCATACAAAAGTTTCGTGAGGCCATGAAGGACGGCCCAGAGAGTTTACCTGCAAAAGAGGCGGTTACTGTTTATAGAGAATTATTGACCATGTGGGTTCCCTGTGATGATGCCACTTTTCGTGAAATCGGGCAGGCTTATTTGACATATAAAGAAGGTTTAGACCAAAAGACACCGGGACTTGCTGAATTTGTACATGAGGCTATTTTGCATATCTATCCATAATTAGAATGAACATATTCAATCGTAGTAAAGCGTAACATATTACGTACTTTCTAGGTATTCGCTTCTCGTTATCTGCTGAAATAAAAGCCATGCCATACCATTTTTCAGGTATAGCATGGCTATATTGTACTTCCAATAAGAATATTAGGAGCATAAAATATTATCCCTACTACATATTCTTTCCTTTTTTCTTTGAACTCATATAAGTTATTGAAATAGCAACGGCTAACCCCATGACTATCCAAGGCAGAGCTGCTCCAAAAAAATCTAACATCTTAGTTACCTCCCGTATCCTATATTTATTTACTAATGAACCTACTTGTTCATATTTGCAATAAAATCATTTGTTTTTGCGGTAACCTGGACCCACGCCGGTCTGAAGCCGCTTTTAACCGCATTTCTCGCTGACTTAATATTGGACCAGGCGCAGCAATAGAACGGTACGATATTCCTGTCTAGTACTTCACTGGCAAGTATACTTGTAAGACTGGAAGCAATCCCTTGCTGTCTGTATTCAGGCAATACATCGACTCCTATCTGCCACATCGTATCGCAATCCGCAGAACACCCAGCAAGGCCGATTAGTTTACCACGGTCATATGCACCAACAGCCAACTTGTCTAACTGCTTGCGGTCGTTACATAACGCATTACTCCATTCCGGCAAATAATATTCTTCAAACATTCCTTCTTCCAGAATCTTAGTTTCATAATTACAGGCTAAGGGTTTAATAGAATCCATGTCCGGTAAGAAATATTCCGCCATAAAGCAGATATTTAGTTGAAAATCTTTGAGCCTTTCCATTAATACGTGTAAGTTAGGTGTTTCAAGACAATGCTCAACAGGAAATTTGTTTATATATTCACTTACTATATCTACTAATTCCTCAGAAACAGAGGCTACTATGTTACTTCCATAGGATGTCAAATCACAGTAAAATGGCAACTCCAAATACCTTCTGGCATCGGAATTTTTTTCAGAGATTACTATTATATTCTCAGTCTTTCTAAAATCATCTATGCTGCAATTGCTGTCAATAGCGGATTGCTGCAGCGCAATCCTCATGATTTCTTTATTTGTCATACCTTCTCCTCTTAGTATACGTTATTCATAACTTATAGGAACCTCTTATGAATAAACAATCTGTATAACCTGCCTTTACCTTGCATTTTGGTGGGTTACATAAATATGTCCAATTCCAAAAGCAACAGCGCTTATTACTAACAAGTAGTGCCTAGAGGTTATCCCGCTTAATAGAAAGATTGCCGTCGGTATAACCGCAAGGGTCATGCTTTTCCAAAAAGTTATTTTATGAAAATACAGAATCCAGATGCACCAATATAAAATCAAAAACACTGTGTTACCAACAAAATAAGTTATATATGCCTCTGCTGAGGGGAAACCAAACTCAGCCAAGCCAATATTGAAAATAATGAGAAACATTGATGAATATCTGCCTATTTGTTCAATCCAACTCATTACTTTATTTTTGCATTTATTCTCAATACCATGAAACTTTACAGCATAGATAATGTTGGGGAGTAACATCAATATAACAATTACTAAACCAAATAGATTTATCCAACTTGCTTTGTTATTTTCAGCAATCAATATAGATACCGGTCCATCAGAACCGCCAATCACGGTGATATTCATATTTTAACTCCTCCGGTCTTTGGTACAGACAAGCCTAAAAATTAATGTCTGCCTTTTTGGCTTGACTGCAAAGCTGCTGAACTTTAAGGGTATAATTTTTCCCATCTTTCACAAAATGTGTACCGCATTGTCTAAATTCAAAATGAGTATCTGTATTGATGCATTGGGATCTTAGTGACAATACCCAATCATAGTTCAAAGGCCGTGCATTGTAATCTGATTCACCGCCAACCACCACAAGTTCAACATCATCAAGGTATTTTTCAATATCGACCTGCTCTATAAGAGGCTGACAAATAACATTTTTATGCTTGATTAGCAGCTTACTAAAAATAGACAGTCTGTAATCTGCCATTTCCTGATTTTCTATGGTACATCCCACCGTAACATTATCATAGCCAGCTCCCCAATCATCAGGAATACAATCCTGAAAACGTTCTATCCGTTTTGTTAAGAAAATAAAATGCAGGTCTGACCGTTCTTTTATCATTTGCCAGCAAGCAACTCTCCAAGCATCTGCATCAGGCAGTAAAAAATCAGAGGAAAAGCATAAATAGACTACTTGTCCCCCTTTGATTCGGTATTCACCTTTTTTATTTTTCTCGATAGGAGCCCTAAATTTATCTGTTTGTATAATGTCGTTCGTATCAATGCCTCGTTTGCTATCGCCCTTATGTATATAACAGAATCTGCAGCCTTCACTATACTTGTGGCAGCCTCTCCATGGATTCCACACCGCCATAATTAAAACCTTGATTTTTCATAGTTATATGGAACACTGGTTCCAGCAACTACATCTTCAATTTTTTCAAGGATTAACCAATCGTCCATATTACCTTGATGTTCAAAAGTAAGGGCCGGCTCAATAGTTCTTATATCGGAAAATTCAACAAGACACAGGCACTTTTTATGCCAGCGCTCCTTTTGTTTATCAGTTAAGTTTAGTTTGCTTTGATTCTCCTCAAGAATTTTTACAATTTCATCATCCGTGAGCTTGGCATAATTTTGAACAGCTTTAACTGTTGCCTGAACAGATATTTCAGTAGTTCCCTTTTCCATGAAATACAAAGTCTCACCTTCAAACACTCTGCTATGTGGGATTTTTCGGCCGGCAGCGCCTCTCACTACCATCGTCTTTGTTCCGTTCAGAATTTTATTCAGGACGCGTTCTCCTGTCTTTCCGGAATTATCACAATAAACTAAATGCACCATATAAGGGCTCTCCTTCTTATTATATCATAATGAATCCAGTTCGGTTTCAAATATATATTGAAATGTTCCTATGTGTCTCAATAAAGTTCTTCATGCAGTTCCTGATACCATTCTTCTGCGTCCTTTATTCTAACTTCCATCTCATCCAAGGATTTCACTTGAATCAACTTCTCCAGACGAGCAACCACTACCCTTGGCATATGCATTGAGATATGAAGTAAATAATGGTATGGATATAAAGGGGTATACTTTAATCTCAAAAGCATAACAAGAGGCTCAATAACAAACTTATTGTAATATGCGTAACTTTCCGGGAAAGTGCCTCTGCTAATATATTTTCTTACCCGGAGATGCTGGCTGTATCTGTAATCACATTCCTGTTTACAATTTTCTTTGTTTTTAATAATTTCCTGAGCATCAGCTTCTTCAAATCGTATAACCTCGTCTTTATCAAATATAACCAGGGCTCCTTCTACGATATCATTCTTAATGTAATGATATTCCTTTCTGTCCCTTGAGTGGAGCTGCCAATTAAAGTCCAATACCAAATACGGACTTGAACCCTTTATATGATATACAATCTGACCAAGCTTCGGATGATCATTTCCGGTTTCGTCCCGCTCATCCAGCTCACCTAATTTTCTTAGGGCAGTTTCAACATGGTCCAAAGCATCTTTTACATAGTCATCTTCAACATCAATCCAGTAATCGATATCTGAATATTCGTCCGCATGTCCCATAGCAAAGGAACCCTCTAACCATAATGCATATATGTAAGGAAATGGCTGCAGCTCATTTTTAAGTATAGCTGTAATTTCTTTTTCTGTAATCATTCTGCCTCCGGTAATTTGTGAATTACTTGATGATTTTTATAACAACCCAAATTGGGGACTCTCAATTATTGATTTCATTTGACATAAGCAAAAAGGGTGTCCGGCAGGGTCAAGCATAACTCTCCAATCATCAGAAAATTGCTCCTCTGCAATTACTGCTCCACAATGAATTGCATGTTGAACTGCTTTCTCCAAATCATTTACAGCAAAGTCCAGATGTGCCATCTGCTGTTGGGCATCCGGCTTTTCCGGCCACACAGGCGGTTTATACTCAGGGTTTTGTTGAAATAATATAGAAGGATAGGTTCCCTGATAGGTCCCTGGTGCATACACACATGCCCAGCCTTCATCCATAGACATTACTTCCCAATTAAGTAAAGCCCCATAAAATTTTGCTAACTCATGGGGGTCTTTGCAATCCATCGTAAACGAATACATTTTAATCTTCAATTCCTCATCCATAATATTAATACCTCCTCTTTTAATTTAACAACTAGTAAAACCTCAATTTCTTATTGACTTTATTAATATAACGGGAAGTTATATTGACTTCTCGTTTTGCTCATCCTATGAATTTCGAATAGAAGAGTTCATTTGCTTTTTGGGTAAACAAAGACGGAGTCCACTGTATACTCGATTCAAAGTCATTTGCCGTAATAGTAGCAAGTAGACAATCCTGTAATGGGAGCCTGTCCTTTACCTTAACCAGGTGTAATCCATCACGAGTTACTAATCCGGCTGCAAATATTTTCTTCACATCGAAATATAATCTTACACCTGGTATATAATTAATATCTGGATCAATACAGACATATCCAAGGTTATGGGAATTTACAACAAGTTCACCACAACCGTCAAGTACATCCAACATAATGTAATCAGAATAATCCTTCGGCTCATTCAGTGGTTTTAATCCAATTTCATTTACCGCTCTGTTATTCTTCTTTAATAAATTAGGGGATAATAATCCTCCATCTTGCTTAATTGACTCCCAGGCAGACAGCGTTGTACTGTGTACCATATATTTTTCATCAGTACTGCGGTATTCAATCCGGTGTGATGTTTTGTGGAAGAGCTCAATTATATCTTCCGCATTCATGCCTAAGCATACTTTTATTATTACATTTCTTTGATAAGAGGTTTCATAATTTAAAAAGTCAAATAAACGTATGTAATTTTTGTCAGCATCCGGAGAGAATCTAATCACATGCAGCTTTGATTCAGGATAGACATTCGTAAAATAAGTTATGCTTGGATCGTATATAAAGGATGACCAATTTTCATCGTATGTACCGTCGGTTGTAAATGGATTCCTTTTAGTAGGACTCCAATCAGAATTTGCTATGTATATCAATTTATCACCTTTCACCATAATTACTATATTGCTACAATAGGAACAAAATTATCAGTTAGATGATATCCCATCTTTGTATTAAATATTTTTGGTGTTATTACATGAGACATTGTATAGCGCGTTGTTATATCGTTATTAGTAGTTGATAATTCAAAGCAACCACTTTCAATAACCCATTTGCGAATCTGTTCTTTTGTATTATTGCAATCTTCCTCCGTGTCCTTCGATGTTGCAACCGCATATAGACCACCTGGAAAATCTATTAATTTATATTTATCAAAGTTATTATAATTATCAGGTACAGCGAAAACCCATTCCATACATTTCTCTTTCTCGTTATACCACATAAAGTCACGCGGTGTGATATAATGACTTACGTCTATTTTTGACCACCATTTATCAAAGGCCTCAAATTCCTCCATGTTAGTTATTGCCCCTGAGCTTACTACTTTTAATTGCGGTATTTTGATTATTCTTATATTCTGCATGAAATGTCCTCCCATTTAATTGTTTTATTTGATTAATCCGTATTTACGATCCAGAGAAATTGTTAACAAAATACCCATCCTATTAAGGATAACATAAAGGAAATTCCCTTGTAAACAAATGGGCTACTCATTGTTTTCCATCCATATGCTTTATCCAGTATCACTAAATGTATCTAACCTCGAATTACTTCTTTGAACTAACTGTGATATATACATTTTTATAAAAGGGCATCTTCCAATCACTTGTATTCCAAATCTCTTTGAACTCAGAAATCGATACCTGGCGGTTGCAGCTCATATCCTCTACATTCACTAACTCTTTAAGGGATTCTGCTATATAAAAATATTCTTCATCATATCCAATAACAGGAACAAAATGCAAATAACTTTGATCTTTATGTACTTTAATAAATACGATAACAGGAATATCTTTGCTAACCTCTTTTTTCAGCTCTGCTATCGTTCCAATACGAAGGGTGGCTTTAAGGCCTTGTTGATTTAACAACCTTACAACCCCTTTTGGATAAACACATCCATTTTTCATTTTATTCGGCATTATTTTATAGAGGTCTTCCCCATTCACCTGCATTCCTAAATGCCGCATGAGGTATGCCGTGGAATACCCGGAACATTCAAAGTTTTGTTGAATGTTGATAACATTTTCACTTTTTATAATATGTGCTGGGGGATAACTTTTTTTTGAAATGGTTGGTATGGGAACTCCCATAAGTATACAATTAATGATAGTAGCTATTACCAGCCAGCTTATGATGGAACAAGTAATCCAGTATATTTGTATCATATCTACCTCTATTTTTGTCTCATTTACTTCCTGCCAACATTTCCAGCATATCTTTTATCTGAGAAAGGGTCCCTTCCATTAAATTCATGCAAACACTTCTGCCCTTTTCACCTGTCATAGCACTAACATGACATTCGTGAACCAACCCGTCTATTAACAGCATCTTTTCACTTGTGGTTTTACACAGCAGCCAGTTATCCGTAAAAGCGTTAAATATTTCTGTAGCGCGTCCTCCGGGCACATTATTTGCGTTACAACTGCGGCGGTATTCCCGGTATGTATAATAGTATCCGCATGGGCAGGCTATCAGGCCGGTATAACTGACGGCTTTATGCACTGCATTGCAGTGATGACAGATTATTTCACCTCTTTCTAAACCTTCACGGGTATCTCTGGCCTGCTTGCAGCGGGCATAAAAGGTGTATCCGATTTCATCCAGCAAATGTTCATCCAGAAGACCTTTTGCTTCGTCCTGATATAGTTTGACTAACTTATTTCGCGATACTTTTTCAGCCCATTTACATTTATTAAACTTTGAAAGATCAATGTTTTCAGTCAGCTCCTTAAGTTCCTCTTTCTCACGAGCCATACGAGCCTTTGACCTGTTTATTTGATTTGCTTTTTTCGCAGCTGTTAATAGTGCATATCTTTCTTCATAACCATCTTCATATTTTTCCTTGCATCTTTCAAGCAGGTCATTTAAAGAATCCTCATCTATAACAGTTACACCTAAAGCCTTGAAAGAATTATCGCCGATAGTAACAAATAATAACTCAACACGATAATTTCGGCAATAGCCATATATCCAGCCGGAAGTTTTGTCAAAACGCGGGTAGTTATTATACACTTTATAACTGGACGCCATTATGTTGTCGAAAAGAAAAAAAAGCTCGCGAATTCTTTCCGGTAGAAACTCGATTAATTGCTCATAAGAAGGCTTAACATTCTTTGGGTATTGTTCTATCCATTTCATAAAGGCGTTATCCTTTCACAGAAGTGGGGTTTCGCTATTTACCATTCATTGATATTCGGTCTGGGGTTTCTCCACCATTGCTCGAAATCTGTTGTATACTGTGATAATACAACACCTATATCTTCCGGAAATTTGTAATCTATCAGCTTAAAGAAGCAGTCTACAAATTCGTCTCCATCCTTGATATTTTGGGATGCAGCAAATTTTTTACCAAGGCTTACAAGATGCTTGGTATCCGTTGATATAGAGTTTACAAATTCTTCAAGTCTACGATTGCTGGGAAATAATATATTATTTTGCTGTAATACCATACGATATATACTGTAGATTACTTCATTGGTGGCATGTAGCTGCATATAACCATCTACAGGACAGCTTTTTAAAAAGTAATAATAATTTAACCAAAAGTCTGAATAAAAAGATAACATTTTTTCATCTTTTTCCTTCTCTTGAAACACAGGGATTTTGGCTACAATATCAGGAATTTCTGAGTCCTTCGTAAACAGGACTTTTGCTTTCACAAAGGCATTTCTGGAAGGCTCACTTCCTTTTTCGGCTGCATCTTTTAAGAACTGCTTCGTCATATATTTTACATCGATATAACCGCTAGCATATGTACACAAATCATCAATTGTTTCTGCAGTAGCATTTCGAGCTTTTCGTTCTGCATATTTTTCATCAGAAATAACAACCATTGCATCTAAGTCGGAATCTTCCCTTTCACATCCTTTTGCTACAGATCCTCCAAAGACGAGCGCAATCACTTCTTCTTTCGCTGCAAAATAATTCTTCATATTTTCGATTGATTCTATATGATGCTGATACATTTGTTTCCTCCACTTTAATCATGAAATTTTTATTTATTTACTCTTTCCATAACATATCTCAAAAACGTTTTACCATTAATACCTCATCACTGAAGCGATTGAACAAGAGAATATACTTTTTCAGACCAGTCCCAAATATCCAAACCATTATTTTCTACATATACAATATTCTCATTTAACATATTAGGTATATATTTTTCTATTGCTTCCTTTGCTTCAACTGGCACTACAATTTTATATATCCAATCCTTTAAAATCACTTCATCTTTTACTTTCATCGGTAAAACACCATCACATATACAGGCAGGATGATTTATAAGCTCATCATATTTAAAATAAAATCTAATCCCAGGTGTAAAATGACTGCTTAAATCCTCCTCTGTTGGAAACCGTTTTAATTTTCGTTCCATGACCAGCCTGTCTCCTGCTTGGCAATTCCCCCATGCGAACATAATATACTCAAAGTAATCAGCTGGGTCGCCTGCTGCATTTCTATCCTCAGCCATCAGCTGTTCAACCGGTACTCTTCTGACATTTAGTGCCGATAAGAGACTTCCACACTTAAAAATACTTATAGCATTCTCTATGGATGTGGTATGGCAAACCAAATCAGTCATACATCCCTTTCGTTTTGGACATGCTGTACATTCTGAAATCTTATCCGGCTTTGGGATGCCCATATATTTCTCTTTTTGACTGAATGCTTCTTGAACCAAATGAAGTATTCTGCTTTCTTCACATACAATCTCACAGTTTCTTCCGTGATTCTTTTCATACTCAGCAAACTCCAGGATGTTGCGCAGTTCCCAATCGCTAATATTGGGGTAATTAGAAAGTTTTTTATATAGGACACCATCCCAAACTTCTGTAAATTCATGATTTCCTATATTTATTAACAAACTTCCTTCTCCTTATATTCCAATTACCTATATCTTCACTTACGCCTGTATCCATTTTTGTCAAAATGTCTTTTAAGTGCTATTTCCGTGGGAATAATTACACCAGTAAGAGGTATCATTTGAACAAAACATACTACCCCACCTACCGTCCCAACTACATTTTCTGTCCTTCCAATAATACAAAGCATAGGAATTACTGATATCGGCAGTAAAATCATTCCACTTATAAACCACAGCTTACCAAAGTAATTATGAGCAAAAACCCAGGTATCTCTATTTTTCATGGACATTGATGTTCTATACCCATATACTGCATTTATTTCTTTGGGTGCTTTTTTCCAAAAGCTTCTTCCATACCCAATCATCGTAACAGGAATTAGTAAATCAATAATCAACATAAAAATCCAAAATCCCATAGCAATATATCCTCTGCAACTTCCTGCACTTCTCTTATCACCGTGTAAATATGTTTACGACCCTTCCGGCTCATTATAGGCATACCAATCCGATTCCGGCAATCCCAATTCCCGCAAAATTCCATTTAAGTAGCCAATATTATACATGATATGTCTTATCTGTCCTATAATTACATCCGCATAAGTAAATTGCGGATTATTTCCAAACACGGAAGTGCTCAATTTTTCATCATTTAGATTATCAAACAAGTAAGTAGATTTCTTTTGTATTACATCAAGGTATTCCAGCATTTTAACTTGAGAGATATATAATCCTTCATAACTCTCTGCATACAAATCGGTGGTATAAGCATCATCAAAAATCATTGAACGCCATTCACTATCATCATGTTTTTCCCGCATCCAGAAATCTATGTAATAAACATAGTGAAAAACCTGCTGCCAAAAAGGCACTTCGTTATAGGATTCGGCCCAGATATCCTCGGGACAAACCTTTACTAGTACTTGTGCCATATGAAATGTAGAATCAAACTGGCTTCGTAAAGTCTCTGTAATTAACCTATTCATAATAACCTCCTGTTTTATATAGTAACTTCATTCTTAAGCTTATTTTGTATCTTTTAATATCTCAGCTTTCCTATTAATAAACTCTAAAAATTTTTGTTTTTCCATTTCACCTGAAAAAGCGGTTATAGGAAGAATATATGCCTGTATAGAACTAATATAAATATAGATAGCTTTTTCTGTTACAGCAACTTTTTCAATTAATGAATACTTTGTTGTATTTTCCGTATTTGGCGTAATCTCATGAATTCTCTCATCATCGAACTTTAAGATGGCTTCGTTACTATAAGGGAGCCTGCCTTCCTTTTTTAATTTCATTATTCTCTTATTCATGGATTTAAGAATCTTCTTTTTGCTGTTAAACAACCACCAAATAGAAATAATCCCCAATATAATAGCCTCAACTATAATCAGACCCAAATCAGCCCCTGAAATACAAAATATAAATATGAGCATTAAAGATATGATGGGAGCGATAAAGCGATTTACACTCAAAAGTTTTTTTCCTGAAGGACTATTTAATAAATGATATTGATTAAATAATAAATAATCATCATCATCTAAATTAATTTTAAATTCAAACATAATTTTTACCTCTTATTCTATATATAATATACATCTTAATTTGCAGTTACCTATGTGTTAAATAATCGGAAACTGGGAATTTCATAAAATTCTTTCAATCAAAAGGTATATTCGAATTGAACAAACATTCAAGTTTACAACAAATTCAACACATCAAGGGGTCTTTCTAATTGAAAAAAGTCATGCTTTCGTTTTGAAGGTTGGGTTGTTCCTTCCTGTAAATACCAAACTGCTTGAACCGCTTTCATCCCAAGTTTTCTGGCTGCTTCCAATTCACTGCTGCCTCCATCTCCAATGTAAACACAGTTCTCTGCTTTCACAGATAGGCTCTCCAAACACCTCTTAAAAATTTCCTCTTCTGGTTTTTGAATCCCCTGTTCACAGGAAAGATAAACCGCATCAAAATATGTAAATAGTTCACTTCTTCGGATTACGTCCGCTTCCTCAGAAAAGCAGTTACTTATTAATCCAATCAAAAGTCCTTTTTCTTTCAATGCTGTAAGCATTGGTATAATTTCGGGATGTAAATATCTAAAACACTCTTCCTTTGCTGCTACACGCTTATCTACAATTTTCTTTAAGAGTGCTTCAGAATAACAATTGTTTTCTCTAAGTATTGATTCTAATGTTTTCTCAAATGTTAACTTTCCTATCGTGCGTTCATACTCAGTCGGCCGCCAGAGTGACTGGAATTTATCTTCCGGGATTCCTGCATCCTTAGCCATCTGGGCTCCAAAATATAGCGGAGTGTGATAGTGTGTAATTAAAGTTTCAAACATGTCAAAAATTACTGCTTGTATCATTCTGTTACCTTCCTGTCAATTCTGTTTTGCTATTTCACTTGCATTCTATAAGCCTAAGTAATATATTTAGCAGATAACTTTATATCCTTTTCTCGTTCTCAGAATTCTGCATTGCCACAAAGACATAATAATTGCACCGCCCAAAAAGTCAAATCGCATTCAAGGGCGTATTTACGTTTATAATCCGGTTCCAGACGTACATCAACATAAGGGGTTGGATATTCAATGTTCTTTGGGGAGTAGCGTTTGTTATGTGGCAAATCAAATCTCATTTTTAGTATGCCATCTCCACCTATAGCTTCCTCAATACCCGCTATAGAATCTTTTATCACCCCAACACTTTCACCTACACCAAGCATTGCGATTTCTGTCAGCAAGCGCCGATAAGTTATATTGTCAATTACATCTGAACGAAATGGCCGGACAGGGCTGTTTGACATATTTAGTGGAAAGGGAACATAATACTTCGAGCCGATCTTGACGTGAATAAGATTTGTCCCTTGTAGAATTGCATTATAATGATTAAGTGCATTCGCTATCAGCACTATATTTTCTGGCGTTCGCCATGCGTTTGTATAAGCCAAAGCTTCTAAATGGTATTGACCGGGAAAACTCGTATCTTCCTCGATATAGGGATAGTTATATTTCCCTTTGCTTTGACGTGTCTTCGTTATTTCATTGAGTGATGAAAGCGGTAATATACTCTCAAAGGCTTCCAGTGCAACATTCTGAAAAGGTTGTACATACTCGTCATCACCGTAACCTAGCATGGCCTGCATAGTATAGACTAAAATCATCAATGAAAATCCGCTGCGGATTCCACGGAACCGATTTTCATATCGCTCTACTTCAGGTGGGATATAGGAAAATTCTTTTCGCATAATTTCTTCGTCACGCATTGCTGCAACGAAATTTGCCACAACCGGGTGCGTTTTGGGTATAGCGAAATAGGACAGCAGCCTCGCAGCT
The DNA here is from genome assembly GCF_014218355.1 of Anaerocolumna chitinilytica. Classification (NCBI taxonomy): domain Bacteria; kingdom Bacillati; phylum Bacillota; class Clostridia; order Lachnospirales; family Lachnospiraceae; genus Anaerocolumna; species Anaerocolumna chitinilytica. The sequence goes on along the minus strand of NZ_AP023368.1, from coordinate 222,211 downwards.
GCTTCACCATCCTGCAAAGGTGTTTTGTGGAGTATCACCCCCCGCCAATTATCCCAACTGTGTGCTCCGCTGCCAATATATCCATTAGGCTTGACATAGCGCTCCAGTAGTTTAAAATTAGGCGTTTGATAGATTTGTTCCAATAGATTTTCTTCTTCTGTTTTCTTTAGATTGCAAAGAATTTCTTTCCGCAGCCTGTATTGAATTACCGGTCCTGCATTTTCGAGAAGAAAATCAATTGATTTTGATACTTTCATAATACCCTCCGCTAGAACCTTTCTTTTTCGCTTATATCCCATATTTTACCACTATTGCCAGCAAAATAAAACACATATTTCATTTATTAAACAAATCCTCAAAACGTCCTCAAAAAATCAGCATCCTGACTCGAATATCTCTCCAGAACAGAGTTCCTATATTCCTTCCACATTATAGCAAGATTCTGATAAAAGCAAAAAAAATATGATATTATTGCATTTACAAAAATGATACGCTATTCCCATAAAAAAGGAGGATATGCTTTATGAGAAAAAAGAAATTAAGACTGCTTGCCCTTGGGGCAGTAATCCTGTTAACAGCAGTCGTTCCGGCGGGATACTTTCATGTCGATGTACAGGGGAAAACGACAGTAAATACAGCAGCTTCAGAGAAATATTCACTGGTCTGGAGTGATGACTTCTCAGGGAATACCCTGGATACTTCCAAATGGAATTATGAGGTGCATAAGCCGGGCTGGGTTAACAATGAATTGCAGAGCTACACGAAATCTTCGGATAATGTCTATGTAAAGGATGGGAATCTCGTCATTCAACCTGTAAAAGCGAAGGATGCTGTCACAGGGAATATCACTTATTCCTCCGGAAGAATTAATACCCGAGAGAAAGCAGATTTTAAGTACGGAAAGATTGAAGTCAGGGCTAAGCTGCCAAAAGGGCAGGGAATCTGGCCAGCTATCTGGATGATGCCAACCAGGGAAGATCTGTACGGTGGATGGCCCAAATGCGGGGAGCTTGATATTATGGAGCTTTTAGGCAATGACCCGGCAAAGGTCTATCAGACACTGCATTATAGCAAGACCGGCACTGATGTGCAGAGCCAGGGAACGAAAAGCTTATCGACCGGTGATTTTTCCGATGCTTATCATGTATTTTCCATGGAATGGGAGCCTGGTAAAATCAACTTCTATGTAGATGGTACATTAACAAAGTCAGAGTCAAAATGGTACACCAGTACGGATGGCGTCGGAACCATTACCTATCCCGCACCCTTTGATCAAGAGTTTTATATGATATTAAATGTTGCAGTTGGGGGAAACTGGCCGGGAAATCCGGATGCCACCACAGACTTTGCCAAGGCAAAAATGCTGGTAGACTATGTAAAGGTATATCAGAAGCCTTCCTATAATGAAAATGTAGTTCTAAAGGAAGCAGAAGTGACCCTAAGAGAGCCTGATGCAGCTGGGAATTACATCATAAATAGTGATTTTTCCAAAGCAGAGGCAATGGATGATACCGACAGCTGGTTTCTGAAGACACAGAGCGGCGGAGATGCGGCTGCTTCCATTGCAGAAAATGCTATGACTGTTACTATAAAGAATGAAGGAACGGTAGATTATGCTGTTCAGGCGATGCAGGCAGGAATTCCGCTGTCCAAAGGCGGTAAATATCGGATTACTTATGATGCCAAGGCTGCTGCAGACCGAACCATGATCGTAAGACTTGACGGGCCGGACCTTAATTATACAAAGTATATAGAAGATCAGACAGTTAATTTGACCACCGATTATAAAACCTATACCTATGACTTTACCATGAACGCCGATACCGACGAGAACAGCCGGTTGGAATTTAACCTGGGTGCTCAGAAGTCTGGTAATCCGACAGCTGCCGTGCAGTTTAAAAATGTGCGTCTGGTGAAGACCGGACAGCTTGATGTGGCGAAACCGGCAAAAACCTCTTTGCCAGATGGTAACTATATCTACAACGGTACTTTTGATCAGGGAACTAACCGTCTGGCATATTGGAATATCAATGGGAACAAGGTGAATGCGAAAATTTCAGTTACTAATACAGACTATGTCAGAAGCTTGAAGGTGCAGGTTCCTTCTGCCTCTAAGAAATCGGAGGATGTTATAGTAGCACAAAGCGGTCTTGCCTTACAGGCAGGAGCTTCCTATGTACTGACCTTTGACGCACGGACAGAAAAAGCGAAAGAAATTCAGGCAGCGGTTGCCGGTAAAACCTTTACGGCGAAATTATCTGCCCAAACAAAACACTATAAGTTTAAGCTTACCACAGCTTCCGACCTGAAAGTCAACACAGCTGCCTTGAAATTCCTGTTAGGAAAAGAAGGCACCGTTTATCTTGATAATGTACGGATTGAGAAGGTCACCGTATCCGGAACAGAGATGGTACAAAACGGAAGCTTTTCGGAAGGTCTTAAGAACTGGTCTCCCTACGTGGACAGCAGTGCTGCCGCAACCTATAAGGCAGAAAACGGCAAGCTTACCTTTGCTATCACCAATACAGGAAGTCAAAACTGGCACATTCAGTTAAAACAGAGCGGTCTTCTCTTCGAAAAGGGAAAAACCTATCAAGTAAAAGCTACCTTCAAGTCCAGTGTTGACCGTAAGGTTGAACTTGCTCTGATGGGAAATGCTTCAAAAGACTATGCCTATTACGGCGGCGAGGGCATTACTCTCACAGCAGATAAGGAATATAATTATACTGGCACCTTTACTATGAATGGTGAAAATGACCCTGCAGGTGATCTGGTATTCTCCTTTGGCAAAATAGGTGATGCAGCTACCCCTGCCGGAATAATAGAACTAACCGGGGTCAGCATAGTTGAAATAACGAAATAATAGAATTAATGTTCTCGGAAGGCTAAGAACCTCCGGAGCTTAAGGCAGCTCCACCCCTCTGCTCCAGCTTTTTCTGTAGTATTTATCCCGGTATTTTTTGGGTGATAAGCCAACCTCTTTCTCAAAGGTCTGGGTAAAATGACTTTGGGAAGAATATGAGAGATAGTTGGCAATGTCTGCAATACAATAATCGGAATACTTTAACAGGTTCTTAGCCTTCTCCATCTTTTTTTCACGGATATATTCATGGATAGAAATGCCTACTTCCTCTAAAAACAGCTTGGACAGATAACACTCTGATAAGTCCAGATGGACACTGAGGTCTTTTAAGGTAATCCTGCTGTGCATATTGCTGTAAATATAATCGATACACCGTACAATATGCTTGGAAAAGACATTATGGCTTTGCAGCCGCTGCATTTTCCTGGTGAAATCGAAACACATGGACCGATGCAGATCAGCTATCTCATCTCTGCTTTGGCCTTTGTCCATCTTTTGTATATAAAAGTCACTGAGGCAGTAAGCCTTCTCTGCTTCCATTCCGCCATCGATACAATACCTCGTAATCATGGCTGCAGTAACAACAAAATGATATCTTATATTCTGCAGAGAATTCTCTGATAACATTCCCATTCCTTCGGACTGAAGAAATACCTGACGGGCACAGTTTTCCTCCACAATAGAAAGGTTCCCCTCTTTGACAGCATTATAGAAGGATAGTTCCTCCTCTAAAGGACGGTGCGCTGCAGGCACTTCATGACGGGTGAATTCAAGGTGATTCCATTCCCTGTCCAGACTCATTGAATAATGCTCCCCCTTTGACTTCAATTTGACAGTTCACTTCCATTTGCCTGTTAAAGCTGTTCATATAATCCAATAATTCATCACTGGTAAATGAAAGCCTGATATCATGTCTGACTAGATAAATTATCTATATTAATTATACATAATTAAAAATATTTTACTACCTGTTATTACATTAATTACCATTCTCCAATCTTACTGTTGCTCTCTTTCTCCTATCAGAATATATCACCGCTCATGTTAAGCTAAGTCTCCGAATGTTTATGAAAAATAAAATGTTATGATATGCCAGATACTCATTCGTTTATAGCGAAAAAACAGCAGCATCTTTCATGCCGCTGCTTTCATTGTCTTCCTGATATACCTCATACCTAAATTGCATATAACATAAGCGTCATTAGCATTATCCCCCATGCTGTCATTAGCGGCCTTAGGTATGGACTACTAACCTCCTTTATCTCTACTTCCTTTTCCGTTACGGTCTTGTAGTCTTTCATTTGGTTTTCCATGATTGTTTTATAATAATAGAAGATACCGGCACCACAGATTTCAATCCAACAGCCAAATAACCACCCTGTCAGATTCTTTGCATCCATCCAGACAAAATACTGTATTATAATACCGGCAAAGGATAACAGAATACTAACCATAGCCATTAGTTTAAATTTCGTTATGGATTTTTGAAGCATATAATTTATCACTATATCGTTGCTGTGATTCATCACCTTTTCACTAGCTTTATTTTCAACCCTGTCATCTGAAAAAGAGCTTTCTTTCTCATTTTTCTTACCCCTAAGAATTTCGTCTGAGGATACACCTAATATTTTTGCCAGCTCTGTAAGAATTGTAATATCCGGCAAGCCCTTTCCGGTCTCCCATTTTGAAACCGCTTTATTTGTGATATTTAATTTGTCAGCAAGTTCTTGCTGTGTGATTTGTTTTTCTTTACGGCACTCTGCAATAAAATAACCGATTCGTTCATTCTCCATTTCAGCTCAGCCTCCTTTTCTTTACTATTATTATACTCTAAATCTCTCTAAATCCAATATATTCCTGGTTGAAATAAATCTACTGACCGTAGACTTTTGAGTAAGTATTTATTTAAAAATAGAAAGGTTTCATAAAAAGGCCTGTGCCACATTTCCATGTGTCACAGGCCTTTTTATGAATATGCAGTCTAAAGCCAGACTACTACGGCTCCACTCCCCATACTAAATTCCCATTCAGATAAGCTGTAACTTTACTCCAGTCACCATAGGCTGTACTGCTGGAATTATAGGAATAGTCATTGGTTTGTGTATAGTTACTCCAATCAGATTTTGAGAATCTGGTTTGTATAAATGCACTGGATCCCGCCGCCAGACTTCCTGCACTGCCGGAGAAACTGATTTCAAGATAACAGTCTGCGGTAGTCTTAACCGCGGACAGACTCACAAAGGCACCTGTCACATTGGCAGAGCCTACAGACGACCAATCGCACCAGAAGTTCTGTGCAGCAGTCCCATCCTCTGTGAAGTAATATCGAAGCTTTACTCCTGACAGGCTAATAGCAGCGCTCCCGTTATTCACCAGCTTAAACTGCGGTGATATACTTTGAGTGCTGGAGGCAATCCCGTTATTATACATCTGAACTGCCAAACCGCTGCTGCCGTTATTGGTGGTATCTGAAACTATTATACTTAATACCGGATCACTTCCCGCGCTAAAATCAAAGGTTAGGCTTGTAGTACCCACCGGCCTTCCGGACAGGTAGGATTTCTTTATAACAACTGTATTTCCTGACACCGTATAATCTGTTCCTGCAGTAAGTGCTGTTGTACCATTCTTAATTCCATTCAGTGTATTACCGTTTGGTGAAATTGTAACGGTAATATCTGCCTGCTTGGCGGTGTTTTTATCAAAGGCAGCTGATGTAGGTGATATAGCGGAATTCGTTGGTGTTGGTGTGGTGGTAGGTGTTACTGTTGGTGTTACCGTTGGCGTTACAGTAGGGGTTGTGGTGGGAGTCGGTGTCGCAGTAGGTGTTGGTGTTATTGTAGGTGTTACTGTTGTATCGCCATAGACTATACCTCTTCCATTGGTACCCACATACACACGTCCATAGATTCTTGGGTCACCGGTAATACACATATTTGTTCTGCCATACTGGTGATTGTCATCATTGATTCTTACCCAGCTTGCACCTGCATCTGTGGAGCGGAAGATTCCTCTAACCCCATCGATCTGTGCAGAAATATAAAGGGCCATATAGCTTGCTCCGGGTGCAGCCATACCAAAACCTACTACATCCGCTTCTTCCACGTTATTTAGTTTCGTAAAGGTAGCACCGGAATTCGTGGAATGCCATAAACCATATGCATAGCCTTCGCTTCCGCCGGTAAGCCAGATATCCCCTTCAATGCCCGGCATTGCTTTAAAACTGACAGGTGTTGTCTCCGGTGACGGACTGGAAGCCGGATCCGGAAGCCCTGTGGCAGCTGCCGTAAAGGTTGCTCCTTTATTGGTACTTACATAGAAGGTTCCTCCTGAAAAGCCATAGAATTTATTCGAGTTTACCCGGTCAGAAGCTATAAAGGCGTCAACGGGCAGACCGGTGCAGGCTGTCCAGGAACTTCCGGAAGTGGTGGAATAGGAAGGTGTTTTCCCGGAGGGTGCCCATACTATGGTATTACCGTCTGCCGATATGGCTACCTTGCCACCGCCGGTAGTATCCGTACTGGTTGCCGACCAGCAGTTTGTTCCCGCCGACCAGTTGTTTCCGGAGTCATAGGAGATACCAATTCTGGGATTAGTTCCTGCATCCGTATTTCCCACTCTTACATATTTTGTAGGGTTTAATTCCGCATAGTCCATGCCGGTTGAAGATGAGAAATAAGGTGTAATCATCATCATAGCCGGAACTTTTGTCAGGTCTGAGTGTACAAACCCTGTAACATCTCCAAGTCCGCTGACCAAATGAGCCGAGCCGCTGTTAGGGCTTATCAGAGAAAGTACTGCCGTCTGTTCAATCCCTAAGGATTTTACTGAAATCTTAACTGAGCCGCCGGTGTCAATAGCCGTAAGATTATCCGTTCCGTACACCGTAGCACCGGTGCCGTACATCATACGGTTTGAATTGAAGGGGTCAATTGAAAGATTGCCCATCATCCAGCCAATCTTCGGGAAGGGTTCCGGCGGAATAGACTGCTTTCCGAAAGTAAGCCAGGGTGAAACAGAGATATCCTGGGTATAGCGAAGGGTACGATCCGGATAACCGTTCCAATCCCAGAACCTTGTCCAGGTAGTCCCTCCATCCGTAGAACGGAAGATATTTGCATCCGGCCACCAGCTGTTTAGTGTGGCTACAATAAGAGTATCCGGTTTCTGTGCATCCACAGAAAGACCGCCATAACCATAGTAATTGTCATCACTGGTGGAGGGAACCGGACTTATCTTTGTCCAGACTCCGGTATTGGTATTGTATTTCCAGACATCTCCTTTTGAGCCGTCATAGGGACCAACACCGTTGCTGTAAGGAATGTATAGCATACCCGTTGAAGAGAGTACCCCGTGATGAGGGAAATAGCCGTCTTTTGGCTGCCCGGCTACTGCGCTCCAGGTTAAGCCGCCGTTGGTGGTATAGAATATGGTATCTTTTGCTGCTTCACCGCTCTTTGCCTTATTGGCTACACCCACATAGATTGTCTGGCAGGGGAAACCTGAAGTACTGGAGCGTGGGTCAAAGGTAACCCATACCACACCGGTAAGGGTATTATCATAAAGGGTGGAATCCAAGTCAGTAGGTGCAAAGTTACCTGTCTCGGTAAACGTAGTTACTTTGCTCCAGGTTACGCCGTAATCAGTACTCTTCCATAGACCGTTACCGTTACGGGTACCCATATAAAGCACATTGTTACTCTTAGGATCAACTACAAGACGTTCGCCCATAGAGCGTCCCATCATATTGGCCCCTATCTTAAAGGGCAGCTGCGTTACCTGCCAGGTGTTCCCCTTATCTGCGGAACGAAGGATACAGCCATTGGAGACTGCCCAGTTATTTGTATAGGTACCGGCTGCTATGTACACACGATTGGTATCCACCGGGTCCGCTGCGAGACTGTCGCATCCCAGGTTATTCCAGTCATCAAACCCGATCGTATCTGTTAAGGGAATCCACCTTTCAGTGGACGGATTCCAGCGGTATGCGCCACCCATATCTGTTCTTGCATAGATTAGGTCTTTCTCCCCTGGATTGTAAATAATATTATCTACATACCCGCCTCCGCCAATCTGTACATTCTGCCAGTTATAAGCTTCACTAGTTACTTTTGCCGAAACAACTGTAGGAAGCATGACTGCGGTAACCGTAGTAATTACCATAGCAGCAATTGTTAATAAGCCGATAGCAATTTTAAATTTTCTTCTCATCCTTTAACCTCTTTTCTGAATTAATCGCCAAAGAACCTAAATCCTGAATTCTTAGCTTATACTCTCCGCATTTTTGTATAATGGCTGCAACCTGTAAAGCTGATACTACACTCTGTACCTCCCTTCTTTTCCGAATTAAAACAAGCATAAATCATTTATATAAATGGCGTGCCATTATGCACAGTCTTATATAAAATTATTATCGCGTATTGTTTTTACAAGTAAATGAAGCGTGAAGCAGTTATAATACTAGTCGGGATATGATGTAAGCGGTTGAAAGCTCCGGGTAAATTAGTAATTAGCGGAGCATATGAGAATGATAGAAAGATAATTAAAACTAGCATCAGAATATGTTAAATATTTACATAATATGATTCTATACTACATAACAGAAAGAATTTTGTCAATGATGATATTGCACATATAAATCACTATAACAATAGTCATTTTTAACAAATCCCTATCTCCTTTTGTATACTTTTTTCGTTGCTAAAAAGTAAGGTATTCATGAAATAAGCTGCCGTAGCTTCAGGTAGGGGCTGTTGCAAAATAGCCTTAATAAACTCTAAAACAGGACTGGGTGTATACTAATACATTTCGCGTCGACTGGCCGAGCTCTTCTTGTGAAGCGGAGCGTTTTGAACGAGCGAGGGAAAAGCAGCCAAATGTATTAGTATACACCCAATCCTTTCAAAAGAGTAAATTAGCTATTTTGATTCTTATTTTGATTTTTGTTTTAATTTTCCGTCCAATGTAACAGCACCTCCGGCCGGAACGAATACTTCTGTCAGAGTATTCTTATATCTTACTTTACAATGTCCTCCCGTTACAGAAGAAATCACTGCTCTTTCCAGTTTACCGGTCTTCCATTTGATATCAACTGTAAACCCTCCTCTGGCGCGTAAGCCCTTGACATTTCCGTTTAACCAGGAGGGTGCTGCTGCAGGCAGCAGGTGAAGCGCACTTGTATGGCTTTGAAGAAGCATTTCTGTAATTCCCGCTCCCCAGCCCATAATAGCATCAATTTGCAGAACGCCTTTTACCAGTAGGCTTGCGCCTAACCTTTCCGGCATCTGACTGTTGATTGCATTGCATTGTATACCGTCCCCGAAACGGGCATTCAAGCAGATTGCCCAAGCCCCGGGCCAGCTGTGCCTGGTGCTCCCATGCTGCATTCTGCGAAGCAGGGACATATGGGCAGCTTCATACAGCTTAGGAGTGTCTTCGGCATTAATAACAGAGGAAGGATAAATACTATAAAGGTGTGATACATGACCCATACCGGGGGTGCATTCCTCGTAATCCTTATCCCATTCCTGCAGCTGTCCGTATTTCCCAATCTGAAAGGGAAGCAGGTTCATAGAAAGGTCTGTGATTTCCTCATCATATTCCAATCCATATCCTAATACCCCGGAAGCACTGACATAATTCTCTATCAGCTCTCGAATAAGGGTTATATCCATTGTGGATGCCTTACAGATGGCAGAAATATCCGACTCATTTGCAGAAAAGCGGTTTTCAGCATCAATACGGCTTATATCCCTTTCCGTTCTTTGACCGGTATAGAAAAACTTATTCTCCGGTGAAGTGGAGGGTGCCGTAATAATATATCCATTTTCATCTCTGCTCACATAGTCCAGTATGAATTCTACCGCACCCTTTAATACCGGATACACGGTTTCTTTTAAAAAATGTACATCCTTTGTAAACTCATAATGCTGCCATAAGTGCTGGCATAGCCAGATGCCGCCAAAGGGCCACCAGGCCCAGGAGGCATCTTCTCCCGCAAGCTCTGTCATACGCCAGATATCCGTATTGTGGTGGGTTACCCAGCCTCTGGCTCCGTAAAGCTCTCTCGCAGACTTCTCACCGCTCTGGGACAGGTCCTTAATGAATTCCAGCAATGGCATATGGCATTCCGGTAACCCAAGGGCTTCAGCCCCCCAATAGTTCATCTCCACATTAATATTGGTGGTATAATTACAAGCCCAGGCGGAGCAGGTGGACGGGTTCCAGATACCCTGGAGGTTGCCGGGCTGGGTACCGGGCCTTGAAAAGGCTATCAGTAAATACCTGGAGTACTGCATTACCAGTGCCGGAAGTGCGGTATCCTCTAGGCTGCTAAAACGCTTCAGGCGTTCTGAAGTAGGCAATCCCTCTGTAACAGCCTCTCCCAGGTCCACCGAAACCCTTCCGTACAGACTCTGATAATCCGCTATATGGTCCTTTCTGAGCTTTTCATAGGTTTTTAGAGAGGCTTTTTCAATTCGTTCCACGCATTTCTTAAATACCTCAGATTCCTCTTTCTTACGTTTCATCCGGAATCCGGTATAATTGGTATCCGCACTTAAAAGAATTACTGCAAAGGAGGCTCCTTTTACATAAACTCTGAATTCCTCCTCTATGACCTCACCGTCTGTAGCCGTGATCCTCGCCGCGGCGGCAAACCGCAGGGCATCGGAAGTCTCATCTGCTTTATAGACAATAGGGGGATTAAAATGTGGTTCATAAGGCTCTACCCTGTCCGGTGCCCGCCCGGTAATACCTACCATGCTGCTCTTTCCATAAACGAGCTGTTCATGGCGCAAAGGTGAATCCATACCTAAGGCAAAATCCATCACTCCATTTTGTGCTGTTAATTTCACCGCAAGCACCTGGTCTGTAAAGCTGACAAACATTTCTCTGGTATAATGAATGCCGTTCTGATCATATTCAATCCTTTCAACCGCATCCTTAAGGGTCAGTATCCTGGAATAATTCTCATACTCATAAGGCGTTTCCTTTAGCAGAATCCGCCTTTGCTTCATACTGCGCAGCTCTCCTGACTGTCCCATGGTAATATAGAGATTTCCCAGAGGCTGGTAGGCTTCCGACCAATATCCTAACATTTCATCATTTAGCAGATTATTGGCTTCCTTCAGTTTCCCTTCTGCTATGAGCTTTCTGCAATTCTCCAGATGCTCTAGTGTACCTTTTCCGACCTTGTCCCTTTCCTGCCCGGACCAAAGGGTGTCATGATTAATAAGAATCTGTTCATATGGCACCCCTCCGTAAACAGATGCTCCAAGAGACCCGTTGCCAAGAAGATGAACATCTTCGTAAAGAACGGCAGGTGTTTTTTCGTATAACCTGTAATTGTCCAAAGTAATACCTCCTGTCTTTAAAATCACTTCCAATAGCCAAGCTCCCTGCCTTTTTGGTAAACCTGCTGCCCGATGAACATGTACCCGGAAGAGTTCAGATGAACATCATCCACCCGCAGGCTAGAAGGCACATTCCCATTCTTGATATCCAAGCTGTCCTGCTCATTTCCCTTCCATTGAAAGTTATTCAGGCCTGCTTGGAGCAGTTTCCTTCTGATATCCAGAAAGTGGTCTTTGTACACCTTCTCCAGTTCCCGGTTCAGATTATCTACTTCCCCGGGCTCCATGGTTGTAAGATGTGTCAGCCCCATTACAATATAACTCTTATCTGTTTCCTCTATATAATCAAGCATACACTTCTGCTTTTTAATCAATGCTTTTACCGACTCCTCAGCCGGTGATGATAACCGGTCATTGGTTCCGGTCCATAGGATAAATATCCCTTTCCGCTTACAAAGGCTGGCATCGGTTACAAGAACTTCTCCTTCTTCTATCGTTACCGGTTCCCCCCTCTTCTCCCTGGTAAAATACCATTTGGCATCCTCGCTGACAGTGGTAGATTGGGTAATCGTAAGTTCTCCTTTTACTCCGCCTAGATAACAGGGATTAAGTCCTGCCTCTCCCTGACGCAAGGGTTTTGGAATCTCACCCATACTCTCAAGGAACGTTATCTCTACCCTTTGTATTTCCTCTGTAATTGTTACCGCCTTTACCTTCATAGGGATGCTTCCCTGTCTTCCGGCAATTGTAACAGTACTTTCTCCGCCTATCCCAAGATTGTTCACCTGATATTCCCTGCCCAGGTAAGCCTGCAAAGTACCCGGATAGGTAATCCCATTTCCGCCGTAGCTATAGGTCAGGCTGTCTCCAAAACAATTTACATCAATTATTTTCTCCATAACGGTGTTTTCCTCCGTCTAACTCTTTTCATTTTATCCTATCCTCTTACTGCTTTATGAAAGCAGTAAGAATTCCGCATTCTCCGGCAGCTCCAAATATACGGAAATATCCCCCGGAAGTGCGTCGATTGCCACTTTTTCTTCAAGCAAAAGCTTTTGGGCTGTCTTCTCCAATTCAAAATACAGCCGGTTTGTTACCGCACTGCGGTGAATATAACAGGGGTCCGGGTCATTAAAGAATTCCCTGCTCTTTTCTATGATTATCTGCTCCTTTAAAGGCAGGCAGAAAGTTTTAGTATTCAGAAGGACTTCCCCCTCCCGGCTATAAAACAGCCAGGTATACTCCTTCTTATCTGCTTTCTTATTTCCTGTGTTAAAAAGCTTCACCTTACCTCCTCCTGTCAGGCTTTAAACAGCAATAATATTATCCCAAGGCTTACAAATAGCAATACATTAATAAGCTTAATCAGACCTGTATGATTTACGATATAATCAGAGACCACATGGAGCCGCTTTCCCCTGTTCACCAACAGCACAATAATCAAGGAGGGCAGCATCATCATAAGAATGTACACTAATATCAGCACGTAACTAAAAACACTTTTCCCGGCATCCACATAGTTCATGGTCAGGAGTGTGGCCAGATATACCTGCCCGGTACATAGAAATTCTCCGGCAGAAATGAGAAACCCTAGTAAAAATACACTGATCCACAATGGCTTTTTATTGTCCTGAAGAAAGCTCTGCATCAGGTTTCTATCCGCCGCCTGCAGTTTCTTTGGCAGTTTAAGAAGCATTTTTCCATATTGGCTGTTTCTTGCTTTCAAAAAATCATGAAAGTTCAATACTGCAAACAAGATAGCTGCACCGATTAATAATAACCGGATTACCTCTTGAACGGAGGCAAATACACTGGATTCCAGAAGGGAAAATACAGCGTAGAAGCCTATTGCAATGATGAAATAGGCAGTAAACTTGCTGAACAGATATATAATACCAAGTTTCAACGTATTTTCACTTCTTGCCGCTATGAGAGATAACAGAAGTAACAGCATGGAAAAGGAACAAGGATTTAACCCTCCTGCTAAGCCTGCCCCAAGTATCTTTGGGATATCTTTTAAGGTAAGTCCTTCCGCCTGCTCATTTGTAACCGTCACTTTCCTGTTAAAGTCAAGTGCCTTCCCTCCTGCCAGTGCTTTTTCAAGGCCTGCTAAGATTGCTTCTTTCCCGCTTAGATACCCACCTTGGAAGACAATAAGAGGAACTACCCGGTCTTTTTCGGGGATATTCCATTCCTTAAGCACCTGCTGGTATAAGCTGAGATTACCATCCTTTGTAATATTTCTCTCTTCTACAACCAGCCGGCTGTCTATTTCCTTCCCATCCATTAACAGTGTAAGATTCTTTGGCAAGCCGTCTATCAGCTTCCCCGCACTTTCACAGGATTCGCAGGCAGTAGTTGAAAAATATAGAAGGTAAGAATCACTGTCTTTTAAACTAACGCCCGGAAGCTGTCCGGTTTCTGACTTCTGTTCGGCTTCCGCCTGAAACTTCCATTCCTTGTCTCCAGCACTCTCCACCCCCAGTTCTTCAAGTAACAGGTTCTTCGTATTTTCCTCAAGGTTTTCTTTACCCGTCAGATACTGTTTCCCCACCACCACCATTGGTGTCGTCCTATCCTTTACCGGGATTTCAAGCTTCTTCATCAGCTGCTCATAAGTGCTTTTAGAGCTCTCAAGAAGAATATTCAATTCTATCGTCTTATAAGCAGAGGCCGGTATCTCCCCCGAAATCTTTGTATTAAGGTCCTGCTTAAAATGCAGGAATTCCCGACAGGACTCACAGGGATTGTTATGGATATAATAGACCTCCACTGCTTCCTGCTGCTTTTCCTGATTCTTCTCTTGATTCTTGTTCTTGCCATATACGCCGCTGCCTGCCAGTAATACAGACGCCAGACATAATAGCAGGATACCAACCCCTATCCCCAGTAAGTTAACTCTGTTCCTTCTCTCACTGCTTTTCTTCACAAACTATGCTCCTTCTGAAACTGAATCAGCAATACATCGCCTTTTTTTACATTTATAGTACAAATATTTTCCTTACAGGGGCTTGTATTGTTCGTGTTATCCCTGCTGTATTCTATTTTCTCTCCATTTCGATAAACACTGCCAATACGAGCTTTCTCTCCTGCTATCAAGGTAAGGGTTTCATCACAGCCTGCGGTCAGCGCTGCGCTGCAGATAACATAATCCTCTATGATAATAGAAACCCGATGATTACCCTCTATGGCAAGTCCTCTGCATTCCGCCCATTTCCACTCCTCCGGTATTCCGGCTGCCAGCCACACCTTATCCTTGGCTCGGTGAACGAACATTTCACACAGGGCTGTTGGTATAAAGAATCCTGATTCCAACGTAAAAGCATCGGAATCTTCCCCTGCATTGGTATCAGCCACTTTAATGACTCCATTCTGATAAGGGTCTCCATTTACGGTAAAGGTATTGCGGGAACGGAAAGCCATGCAGTAGATTTCCAGCATTGTTCTTGCCATATTCCCTCTGGAGCAGCGGGAAGCCATAATGGAAAGATAGGGGAAAGAGAAGGCTGCAAATTCCGTAAATCCCTGGCTAATTGCTGTATCCAGCGATTTCTCTGCCAATTGGCTGTGAGCTTCCTCGCACAGCGGATAGATTGGGAAGAGCTGACAGAAATGACGGTGAGACTCAAATACTTCTATATCAGGAAAGATGGGATACCCCTTATCCGTAACCGCTACCGGTACAAGCTCTTCTTCAAAGGCGGCCCATTCTTCTGCCTCCAGCTTAAGAACTGAGGCGTACTCCGCTATTTTTTTCAGCAAATAGTGAAGTGTTGCTATGGTAAAAGTGGCGTCATCACCTACCAGCATTTTTCCGTCCTTAAAAATCTCCGGAGAACAGGTAAAGGAAATATGAAGCATACCGTCTTCTTTTCTGATGGCAATTCCCTTATACAGCCTCGCTACTCCTAACAGAAAAGGATAGATTTCTTCCCGCAGAATCTCACAATCCCTTGTATATTCATAAAACCAGCAAAAATCCGTGGCTACAAACAATTCCGGCCCCAGCAGGGTATTCCAAAAGCACCATTCACTGGCAGCGCCGGTACCATCCGGTGCCATCATGGTCGGCACGTGAATAGCACCCTCTATCCCGAATAATTTTTCTGCTCTTAAATGAAACCGCTTCATTGCCCTTGCATAATATCTGATATACGGCCTGGCAAGTTTTGCATTGCCGGTCTTAAAGGCAGGCCAATAGCAGGACTGGACATTTAGATCATTATGTAAATCACCGAACCAGGCAGGCATACGGGAATCCGGATTCCATACGCCCTGCAGGGTAACGGGAGATGAATTTTCTCTTTCATTGCAATACAGCTTATACATCTCTGTATCAAAGGCCTGTTGGAGCCTTTCATTGGGAATCATGATATCAAAACCTTCCCAATAGGCATTCCAGTCTCTGCAGTGTCTGTAATACTGTCCCTTTAAGTCAGCTATATACTCCCTAAGACGTATTTGCAGTGACTTCTGAAGGCTTTTCCTATGACTGCTCTCACAGGTATCCATGGTAATCACATATTTTAATTTGTCTTGGCTTATCAACTGCTCTGCTGTCAAGACCGCCGTCTGAGTTCCGGAGAATTCCTGAAGCATACAAAACCCGGATTGATATTCTTCCCACTGGCACTTCTTATAGTTCCAATCCTTTAGGGCACGAAGCCTTGGGTTATCCAGCTCCCAGCCGGAAGCCTCCAAAGTGATTTCTTTCTCTTTCGCCCCTTCAAAGGACAGACAAAATACATTCTCACAGGAATCCAGCCATATCTGTCCTGTTAATAATCTATCGCCTCGAAGCTTTAATTTCATACGGGTAACTGCATTTTGAATATCAGTCTCAGCATAAAAGCTTATAATTTTCTCCGGAAGCGTAATCTTTAAGCCTAAGCCTGGGAGCTTCGTTCTGCCTGTGGCATAGGAAAAAATATCTGTAGCAACCACATAATCCGTATCTCCCCTTAGATACTTTTCCTGATTTTTAAGTATTTCCTGAAAGCAAGCCTTTGGAGTATCTGGCAGCGTCTCTCTCATTTCCCACAAGCTGCTATGATCCAGGGAGAAGCACAGCTGCTTTCCCTGTACATATAATACCGCCCCCAGGACACTGTTTCCCCAGAAAGGGCCTTCGCAGTGTTTCTCAGGAATTCTGTCTATTATCATCGGAGCTTTCGCTCTATTACTCATATTCTCCTCCATTTGATGCGCTTTTGCGCATACCCAATCAAAAGTGAAAATTGTTCTTTATTTTCACATATTCCTCCATATCATGCGCTTTAGCGCATATTTTAATCAAAAGTGAAAATTGTCCTTTATTTTCACATCTCCTCCATATCATGCGCTTTAGCGCATATTTTAATCAAATACCCCCTACCCTTTTAAGGAGCCTATCATTACCCCTTTTGTGAAATACTTCTGTACAAAAGGGTATAAAAGAAGCATAGGTACAGAAGCACAGACTATTGTGGTATACTTAAGGGATTCTGTGATAGCCAGAGAGTCTGTGCTGGTCACCTTACCCGTTGCCTCCACCATACTTGCCTGTATCTGGGCATTGTTCATAATGTTGCGCAGAATTACCTGGAGAGGATATTTGTCGTAGGAATTCAGATAAAGTACTGCATCAAAGTACATATTCCAAAGGCCGACCGCATAAAACAAAGCCATTACAGCTATGATAGCTTTGGAGAGAGGCAGCACAATACGAAAGAAAACATCATAATCATTGGCTCCGTCTATTTCCGCTGCTTCATATAATTCACCAGGTATCTGCTCGTTAAAGAAGGTTCTGGCAATGATAATGTTATATACACTTAAGCAATTTGGGATGATAACCGACCACATAGTATCGAGCATATGCAGATTCTTTACAACGATATAGGTAGGTATTAAGCCGCCGCTGAAAAACATTGTAAACATAAAAAATGCCAGAAATACTTTTCTTCCCTTCAGGGACTTTCTTGACAGCGGATACGCCGCAAGAATTGTCATAGCAACAGCTATCAGAGTTCCCAGTACTGTATATAAAATTGAATGGAGATAACCGCTGGCGATGGAGTTATCTTTAAATACATAAAGATAGGATTTTATTGAAAAATGAACCGGTAAAAGTGTTACCCTCCCATTTAATACATCCGAGGGATTACTGACGGATGAGCTTATGACATTGACCAGGGGAATTAGGATACAAAAAGCACATAACACCATCAATATTCCGTTTAACAGATGAAATATCCTGTCCTGCCTGCTCATTTTTATTTTATTATTCATGAATCATACCCCTTTCCTTCCTTAGAATAAACTAGTCTCTGTGGCCTTTTTGGAAAACCAGTTGACCAGCAGCAGCAATATTACGGACACAATGGAATTAAACAGACCAATGGCCGTAGAATAGCTAAATTGTGAGGAGCCGATTCCGATTCGGTACACATAAGTGGAAATTACATCTGAAGTTGACATATTCATCTGGTTCTGTAACAGCAATACTTTTTCAAAACCAACATTTATAATACTGCCGCAATTCATAATGGCAAGTATTACTACAACCGGCATAATGCTCGGCAGATCGATATATCTTATCCTCTGCATTATGGTAGCACCGTCTAATTTGGCAGCTTCATATAAGTCCGGGCTGACACCTGCCAGAGAGGCCAGATAGATGATAGCCCCATACCCTGTTCCCTGCCAAATACCGGAAAGGATATAAATAGGTCTGAACGCACCGGGGTCGGATAAGAGATTCACTGCATCCATACCCATCCAGCCACGCACTACATTAAACATACCGCCTCTTACTGCAAGCAACTGAGTAACCAGAGATACCAGGATAACGGTGGAGATAAAATAAGGCGCATAGGTGATTAGCTGTACCGCCTTTGCCAGTTTCCTCTGCTTTGCAGCATTAATGGATAAGGCCAGTATAATAGGGCAGGGAATACTTGCAATCAGGGAGATGGTTCCCAGAATCAGGGTATTGGATAAAAGCCTGACAAACTGATAAGAAGAGAAGAAATTCTTAAAGTGCTTCAATCCTACCCAAGGACTGCCGCTAAAACCCAATACCGGCGTATACTCTCTGAATGCAATCTGCAGTCCGTAGATTGGCCAGTACTTGAAGATAATCAAGTAAATCACCGGCGGAAGCAGCATCAGGTAAAGTCTCCAATGAGAGAGCCTTTTTCTTTTATGATTAACTTTATATTTTGTTTTATTTTGCATATGATCTTCCTCTCATGAAATCTAGCACACATTTCATAGTTTTACTTGATACCTGCACTTGATATCTCGTCAGTGCAAGGCAGAAAAAAGCCTCAGCTATGTTCACATTCGTACTGTGGCACTGCCTGAGGATAGTGAAACACAGACGAAAGGCCGGTGTAAAATCAAGTGATAATTAACCTATGATGTACTAACATCTGCCGCATACTCACGGAGTAATTCCCCTAATCGTATGCAGCAGATGCATTTAGTTATCTTATCTGGACAGGTAGTTCTGGTAAGCTTCGTTACTGATATCCAGATACTGCTTTAATCCCATGTTATCAAGATCTGTCTTATAGCTCTCCCAATCCTTATCGCTGTTGATATCAAGGCTGCCGGTGATGAATTTTACCAGAGCTTCATCCTGATAATCTTTTATTTCTGTCTGCAATCTGGAATAATCACTGGCTTCCTCTGATTTTACATTAAGGGTAGGAATACTATCTTCAACACTTCTGGCAACTGCTTCATATGCCTTTGTCCCTCTAAACAACTGTATTTCCGTTCCGTTTGTAATGCTGTTATCCCTGAAATCCGCTGCGGCAACAGCACCTTCCCTGTATTTCTTAGAATACATTAAAGGAACGCTCTGTGAGAAATCAATATTTCCATAATAAGGGTCATCCTTCGGTGTCTGAAGGCTTGCATAGTCAGCCTGCTCGCCGTCAAAGCCTAACTCTCCCTTTTCTGCTTTTCTCCATTCGATGCCTTCACGACCTGTACGGAACATCGTTCCTTCATCACTGTAGAAGTAATCAATCCAGCGCATAATTAAATCCGGGTCTTTCGCTGCAGAAGTGATAACCATATTTCCACGGATAACATCTCTTGTCAATTCATAATTAGGTGTAGTAGCAACACCATCTGCTCCCTTTAAAGGCGGTAAAATATCATACTGTTTCCAGATATCCGTATCTCCGGAATAGATCTGATAAGCGGTAGGATAAGAACCAAACATAGCATATTCCCCATTGGAAACATTAATCTTTGCATTGGTTTCCTGGTTATTGGTAAAGGACTCGGGACTTAAGAGGCCTTCATTAAATAATTTATTTAAGAACTTTACTCCCTCACGGTATTTGTCCGTGGTTGCAGTATAAATTAACTTACCGTCTTCTACTGCCATATGGGTATCAGCATCACAATATGTAAAGGCATTCATAAGGAAACCGTCCAGCTGTGTATGCCAGCCGCCTGCATTAGCAATAAGAGGTATCTCATCGTTTGGATCTCCGTTACCATTGGCATCTTTTTCTTTAAAAGCCTTTAACACATTGTAATATTCATCAATGGTGGTAGGCATATCAAGACCAAGATTTTTAAGCCACGTACTGTTAATATACATTTTCTGAGAATAGTTGCAGTGGTAGCATACAGAGATTCCAGGCAAGGAATAGATGCTGCCGTCATTTTGTGATATCAGTTTCTTTATCTGAGGGTCATCTTTCATCAGATTCTTAAAGTTCGTACTGTTTTTTTCAATCACATCATTTAAGGGAATTATCAGCCCTTGATTCGCATAGAGCAATTCGTTGGTAGGTGTTACATTATAAGTATCCATTCCGCAGATTACATCCGGAAGATCACCACTGGCCATAACAATGGATACTTTTTGGTTCCAGGAATCAGCCGGTACTACAATCCACTTGATGGAGACATTGGTCTTCTTTTCATAGGCATCGTTTACATAGCATTTTGTTACATCTTCTGTGCCTAACTGAGGTATCATAATAGAAAAGGTCTGCTTTTCATTGCTGAGGGGGAAGGTTCCCAGTTCATTCAATGTACTGGCTGTAGCTTCCTCTCCATTTTTCTTATCTCCTGTGTTCTTATTAACAGAAGTTTCGGAAGTCTTGCCGCACCCGCTAAGTCCCGACATCACCATGACAGTTATCATAAGAATTGCAGAAATACGTCGGATTCTTTTATTCATGTCTTATCTCCTCCTAGATATTAATAATTTTAGTGTGGTTCATACAATCGGCGGGGCCCCATCCGTTGCCGTATCGTACAAGAGTATTATGTTGTAGATAACCTCTAAAAGAAAGATACAATTTTGATTTTTGGGATACATATTCACCAAAGCAACATGAATTACAGCATACAATTGCTTATAAGGGATACTTTTCTTCCTGCTGCGGTCGTTTTTTATGGAATTTTCTCAGCATACAAATTCTTATATTACCGTTCAAATTCTACTGAGTTTGGGGAAAAATCCTTGATTAAACTGGTTCCCATCAAAATGTAAGCAATAAAGCTTTGATTTATAAAATTAGATATATTATACTATACACAGCCATGCTTTTTAAATATTTGATACATAATATCCAAATCATTCTAAATTAAGCGATAGAGCAAGGGGTTATTATTTATGAAACATATCCGTTCCACTTTCACAAGTGTATATAATAAGCTGACCAGGAACAAGATATTTATGCGTTTTTTAGTATCCTATGTATTAATTTTGTTTATCCCTCTGATTGTCATGCCTCTAATCTTTAATATCAGCTACGATATGATTGAAAAAAAAGAAGAAGACATGCGTTCCCTGCTTAACAGTGATTGCTGCGCCAATATGGATGCTGCTATCAAAAAGATTGACAGTATGGCAGTTTCTTTGGAAAAAAACACCTCCATGTATAAGCTCTTGTATATGACAGCCCAGCCAACCAACGGCACAAAAGATATTATGCAATTGTACCAGGCGAGAAACGAAATGAATGCTTTAATTACTTATGCAGGATTTGACTATGATTTCGCCCTGTACTTTAACGGTCCTGATTTGGTATACGACGGCAGTTCTATCATCTATGGCAGAGAAAACTATTATAGTCAGCGGGTATCCTACAGCGGCTTAAATTACAAGGCTTTTAAAGAACAGGTGCTTGACCAGTACCACAACCGTGACGTACTGGGAAATATTAAAATGATAAACAAGAAGAATTTTACGAAAGAATACAATTTCCAGACAAAGCAGGGAGTCCTTTATATGGTGTCCCTGCCTTATCTGAATAATTACAAGCATAACAGCCCAGCTACCATGACCGTCTTAATCAGTGACACGATTCTAAGTGCTCTGGATTATGTACCTGTTGGAGATTATGGCTGTGCCTTTATTACCGATGAAAACCAGAATATCATCTATGGAACCTATGGTGAGAAATTCAGCCTGCCCCGGGACCCTTTTACCTTCAAAGATTCAAAGGGCAGTTTCTATAAGAAATTAAACGGTCAGCTCTCCCTGATAACCTATACCAAGTCCGCCTATAACGGCTGGTGTTATGTCTCCATCTCTCCCATTGAAGAGATAATGGGGGGAATTGCTTACATAAAGCACTTATTTTACAGCATTATGTTCATACTTTTTATCGTCGGACTGATTCTCTGCATTCAGTTCAGCAGACGGAACTCGATTCCTCTTGAGGATATCCTGTATGAATTTCAGAGTAAGGATGGTTCCAATATTTTGTCTCTCTCCGCTCTCGGGAAAGAGATGCGCACTATGCTTAAGAACAATGAGGAAATGACTCTTGCGATAGCAGAACAACGAATTATTCTGGTCCGGGCCTTTTATGAGAAGCTTCTAAACGGTGCCTTTAACAATGAGCTTGAGATTCTGGTAAATGCAAAATATCTGGAGCTGGACTTAAAGGCTGATATGTATGCTTTTATCCTGTTTTCCTTTGGTACCGCAGAAAGTAATCTGGAGGAAGAGACCTTTTCCGATAAAAATCTGGTGCAGCTATTTACAGAGCACCTGGCGGTTCCCCGTATGCAGTTTCGTACTTATACCCATGTTATGTCTTTTGAAAAACTGGGTGTACTGATATTTTTTACCAGCTCAGATGCCAAAACTAACAAAATTATGCTGGAGGAAGCATTTACAACAGAGCTGAATGAAATCCACGAAAAATTCTCAGAAGAGATTCGCTGCTGCTGCGGAAATCTCTATACAAATCTCAGTGATATTCCTCTCTCCTATAACGAAGCGGTTATGACCATGGATCAGATCATTAACCAGATTCCTAATAGCAGAGTGAACTTTTATGAAGATATGGTAACAGAGCCTTCTTTTTATTTCTATCCCAATGTAATAGAAATGAAGCTAAAGAGCCTTGTTAGTGCCGGGAATTTAGCAGAGACAGAGCAGTTACTGGATTATATCTTCACCGAGAATTTAAAGAAGAGAAATCTGTCCCAGAGTACGATTATAAAGCTGTTTATGGATATGCAGACCGGTATTATCCGCTTGCTGCAGGAATTTAAACTAAATATTCATATACATGGATTATTTAAGGTTAATCTGAACATCCTGAATACTGAAAATGAATGCGAACGTATCCTGGAAGCATACCGCCGAATTATCTTTGCAATTAAGAGCACTCCCTCTGACAGTCTGCTCTTTGAAGATATGCTGGGTTTCATCAATGAAAATTACCACAATAACCTGCTTAGCGTAAGCTTGATGGCAAGAGAATTCCACATGTCCGAGTCTTATTTCTCTCAATATTTTAAGAAATACGTAGACCAGACCTTCAGTAAATACCTTGAAACCATACGAATTAACAAAGCTTGCGAACTCATTAAGCAAAAAGAACTTACAATAGAGGAAATAGCCGAAAGAGTTGGTTATACCAGCTCCTTATCCTTTCGCAGAGCTTTCAAAAAGGTGGTCGGGATTCCACCTTCCGGCTATCGCGGTTAGCCTTATACTATGAGTAGTTTTTTTCAGGTAACTATTGTATAATTCTACTGCAAAACAATACCATGTCCTGTTTCATTTTTCTCCGGGCAAGGTTTCACATCATACAATAACGGAGGCAATATTCACATGCAAAAGCCCAGAAAATATACTCTTAAACGAAGCAATCATACTGAAACCCCTTCCTGCCCTGGGAACATCCTTGAAGCAGATAAACCCTTGTCCCAGTCCATGATTTGGAAATTACAGGCAGACTTTTATGCCAACCAGGGACCAAAAGCCTGGATTAAGGGAATTGTACCTCAATACATTACCACAAATCCCTATATTGCAAATGTTTATGCCAAGACTGTCTTCGGTTACCTTAGAGACTTCTCTTCCACTCCGGAATTTGATAAGGATACTACAATCTATATCATGGAGCTGGCTGCCGGTGTAGGACGCTTTACTTATACCTTTCTGAAAAGATTTCTCCATATGCTTCATAACTCCTCACTCAAAGATCTAAAATTCAAATATATCCTCACAGATCTTGCCGAGAGAAATGTCACATACTGGCAGAACCACAGCTATCTGAAGCCTTATTTCGAAAGCGGTGTATTAGATTGTGCCGTCTTTGATATGGAAAATGGAAAGGAGCTGTCCCTTCGGTACAGTAAAACAATATTACAGCCGGAAGCACTAAAAAACCCCCTCATTCTGTTTGCTAACTATACCTTTGACAGTATTCCTCAGGATACTTTCTATGTAAAAAGCAATAATCTCCATGAAGGTCTGATTACTATTACGGAAAAAGACAATCAAAAGGAAAGTGAGAGCCGAAAAGATAACTCTATACTGGAGGGTTTGGATTACTATTATACCGATAACCGGATAGAGGGTAATGATTATTACGAGGATGTTAATTTTAATGACATTCTCCTATCTTATAAGGACTGTATGGAAGACACTGCCTTTTCCATGCCGGTTACTGCCCTGCGCTGTATTAGAAGGTTGCAGGATATCTTCGGTGATGATATTCTTCTGCTTTCTACGGACAAAGGCTACCGAACAATTGCTTCCATGGATAAAAACTATCACCCCTTCCTGTCAAAGCACGGCTCTATCTCTCTGACCGTTAACTTCCACGCCATAGAATTATATTTTAAGAACCTTGGAGGAAGTGCCCTGCACAGCATCTATGAACATGAAAGTGTAACAACCTCCCTGTTTTTACTCAGTAAGCATGCTCACAGTTTTAGAGAGACCCGTATGACTTATCAGGAGATTACAGAAGGGATTGGACCGGATGATTTCTATATCCTTAAGAAAGGCATTGTTCCTTTAAAAAACTCTCTGACTACCAGGGAAATGCTGACCTTTCTGCGTTATACCCTCTGGGATGCCAGAACTTTTCTGGAGTTTTATAATACATTGCTTAACCGAATTGAAAAGGAAGAGGATTTCCCGAAGGAGACACTGATTGATGCTATTTATAAGGTATGGGAATACTATTTCCCTATCGGAGAAGATGAGAATCTGTTCTACTGTCTGGCTACCTTATTAGGGTACTTTGGCTATGACAAAGATGCTATCCGACTCTTTCAATCATCCCTGGAGTTTTACGGAGAAGATGCTGCCATCTATTATGAGCTGACTCTTTGTTATTATAATATGCAGGAATTCGAAAAAGCTCTGGAGCACATTAATAAGGCTCTTTTATTAAAGACTGACTTTGAAGAAGCTCTTTCCTTAAAGAATCTGCTTACTGAAGTCTTACAATCTTAGTGCATAGCAGTTCAATATACAGTACTTAAAAATTAGATTGATATCACAACCAATCAGCCTTCTTTCATCCTTTTTTATGGATAAAAGCTCTACCTTATATTAGTTCCAATGTTTGTAAAGTTTATTTTTTCATATTCATAACCTTTCTCCAAATTCTTGTTTTCTCATTTTATGAATAGCCCAACAAATGTCCTGTTTCAATATATTACACAGGCAAATTATACAGAGCAGAAAGAACTCATGCGCCTTGGAACCAGCGTATGCGATTTAAAATCATCGCAGAATCTTTCTGCTCTGTGTAATTTGCCGTCCCATTGTGAAAGACTGCCCTTTTAATTCGAACTGATATTTCATAGAATTACTTTAAAATTCCATTAAACGATTCTGCTAATGAATTCGTAAATAAAACTTAATATAGTTCATATAAACGTAACGTGCATTTTCAGGCAAACATACTATAATATATTTGTGAGATAAAACATATCGAGAAATATTCTAACTAGGAGGAAAGAAAAGTGATAACAAAAAATAATCTTAAAAAAACTGCCATTGTCGGAACCTTATGTTTCACCGTTGCCTTCAGCAACGTCAGCAGCGTGAACCTGGTAAGTGCTTCCACTATAAATACAGAAAGCACCGTAACAGCAAATAACACCAGCGAGAGTTCCAGTCTTTATCTGATTCATACCACCGTTGACGGAAAGGAGTTATATGGATTTATCGACGGTACAGGTGCCGTGGTAGTAAAGCCCATCTATACCTGGGCCAGAAACTTTTCCAGCGGTGTAGCAGTGGTAAATCAGAATGATAAGTACCTGGTTATCAATACAAAAGGCGAAGTCTTATATACAACAACCAATTACCTAAATGATTTTCATAACGGCTTGGCTTCCTTTACCGACAATACCACCTATAAAAGCGGCTATATAAACCCTCAGGGCAAAGTTGTTTTAAAGGCTGTTTATAATTACACCGGCAATTTTGGTAAGGATAATACTGCTATCGTATCAAAGTCAGGTAAATATTACCGTATTAACAAACAGGGCAAAATTTTAAAGACCTATTCTCTGACAAACAAAAACTATTATTACAACATAACCGATGACGGCTATGCCATTTATACCAATCCTAAGACTTATTTAAGCGGCGTTGTGGATCTGAATGGAAAGACTATCTTAAAAGCAAATTACGGTGAGGTTACCTACCTTGGAAATGGTCTGTTCGGGGTAAAGAAGAAGCTTGCCGCAGATGAAGGTTATCTGGTAAGTATTAAGCCTTCTGCCCTGTTCAATAAGAGCGGGAAGCAGCTGACCTCCTTTAAATACTATGATCTCAGTGTTTACAATAACAATTATGCTTCTTACACCGACAGTAAATACACCTATCTGATTGATACAACCGGTAATATTGTGTCTTCCTTCCCCAAGCAGGAAGGCCGCGGCACTTTAACCGTTCAAGGTGATGTTGTCCAGGCGGATATTGATAATACGCTTTCTTATTTGAAACTGGATGGAACTGTTATCTGGAAGAATCCTACCACCACTACTCTCAGCTCCGGTGTTATAGTGGATTCTCTTAAATTTAAGCCAAATAAATATGTAACCGTGTATTATCCTCAGCTAAGCGGCTTAAGCGATGCCACTGTACAAAAACAGGTGAACGATAAGTTAGTAAGCCTTTTTACTGATAATGCAAAAAAGGTTACTGATAAGGATGGGTTAACAATTGATGACAGCTTCTCCGTAGACCAGATAAAAGACCTCCTTATTGTCAGCAAGACCGGATATGATTATTACTTTGGCGCTGCCCATGGCACCCCCTTCCGTCTTTACTATTTTATAGATGCTAAAACTGGTGTATTTTACGAATTTAAGGACTTATTTTTAAAGGATAGCAGCTATATTAAAACACTGAACAATATTGTCAGCAAAGAAATAAAGAAACAGATAAAAGACGGCACCGGTTATTATTTTGATTCCAACGGCTCCTATGTTACCGGCAACCAGTTCTTCTACCTGAATGCAGATACTTTGACCCTTTACTTTGACTCTACCTCAATCGCACCTTATGCTGCAGGCTTCCCGGAATTTAAGGTACCCTTTTCCAGCATTGACAGTCTCATAAACAAAGACGGTGCCTTCTGGAAGTCCTTCCACGAATAAAAAAAATAATAGGAGCAATTCAATTTCCTGATTCTGTGCCTGTAACCGGCCTGTGGGAAATTGAATTGCTCCTTTTTCTTACCTATTAATATAATTTACTTCCGCTATCACTTATTGTGCTCCGTCGATGGCTGACCACTGTTCTTCAATAGAGGCGCAAGTGGCATCCTTGTCCGCAGTCTTAGCGATATATGCCTGCATCAGTTCACCAAATACCTGCCACCAGCTGTCTGTGGAATAGCATACGCCAAGAGGTGCTGCTCCGACACTAGCCTCCAGTTCACTTCCCTGTTTGATGATATCAAAATTACTTTGAGCGGTTGTTTTTACCGGAGGTACTACTCCAGCCACATCTGTAAACCAGCTGATACCATAATCAGAAGTATACCACCAGTTTACAAAATCAAGGGTAGCCTGAAGTGATTTGGAATCCTTGTATACATGAAGAGCCTGGTCAGAACCTGATATTACCTGACACTGGCTGGCATCTTCTGTCACAGGATAACCATTAAAGCCGATTTGAATGTCAGGAGTGATAGCTTTTACATCGCCCTCAATCCATGCTCCCTGTCCGACTACCATAGCAGCCTTTCCGCTGGCAAAAGCAGATTCTTCATTTTCCAGAGCAGTTTCTAACGGTTTAGCATCCCCGTATTTTACGGTAAGGTCAATAAAATCAAAGAAATTATTATAGAGTTCAGGATAATCTTTCACTTTCGCTTTACCTTCTTCAAAGGACTTAACAAGTGAAGCTACATCTGTTCCGGCATCCTTTGCAGCTGCTGCAAAAAAGTGCTGCCATACATGCTTAAACACCCACCACTCGCTGTAACCGGTTGTAAAAGGGGTATATCCGGCAGCCGAAAGCTTTTCACAGGCAGCCTTCATAGCAGATACGGTACCTGGAAATTCTGTAATACCTGCTTTGGAAAAGATGTCTTTATTATAAACCATACCAAAGTAATTGCCCTTGATTGCAATTCCATACACACCGCCGCCCTCTTCTGAGGACTGCATGGAGGAAGCTACTGACGGCAGCATAGTCTTTGTAAGAGCCTGGTCAGCCAGATTGTAGGACCATTCTTTGTATACATCAATTTCCTTTCCTGAAGTAGAGGAGAAGATATCCGGCACATCCCCTGAGTTTAATTTTGCCTTTAACAGCGTAGGATAATCATTCTGCGTGGTCTCATAGTTGATAGTAACATTAGGTGCCACTTTCTTATAAGCATCAATCAGTTCATTCATAGCATCCGCATATTCCGGCTGGCTGATGAATATATTGATTTCCGCCGGTTTGGAATCCTCGGCTTTTGGAGTAGCGGTGGCTTCTGTCTTTGTATCGTCTTTTGCAGGGTTATTACTGTTGTCTGTTGTTTTATTCGTTTTTGCACACCCACTGAGGAGTCCTGCCACCATAACGGCGCAAAGCAGGATACTAACTATTTTTCTCTTCATAAAATACCTCCCATTGATTTTATGTTCGCCATGATAGGCATGGCACCTATATAAATCTCCTGCAGCAGAATTTACAGCTTTCATATGCCTCAAACTAGTATAAGTAATATCTCTGCCGGAAATCATATTCCAATCCTTACCCTTTCACCGCTCCTGCTACAACACCTTCAACAATATACTTCTGCAGCAGGATGAAGATTAGAATTGAGGGCACAACTGCAAGGACCATGGCCGTCATGGCATAATGCCATTTGGTATTCATCTGACCGATAAAGGTATAAGCCGCCAATACAAGGGTCTTGGTCTTGTTGTCACTGTTAACCATTAGCAGTGGCAGTAAAAAGTCATTCCAGATCCACATTACATCCAGGACAATTACCGTTACCGTTACAGATTTTAATAAGGGAAATATAACCGATGCAAAGGTTCTTGTGGTGGAGGCACCATCAATCATAGCACTCTCATCCAATTCTCCAGGAATAGTTTTCATAAAATTATAGAAAATAAAGGTAGCCATAGGAATTCCAAATCCCCAATACTGAATGCCTAGTCCAAGCTTACTCCCTGAAAGGTGAATTACCGTCATAGTCTTTAATAAGGTAATCATGATAGTCTGAAAGGGAATCAGCATTGGTGTGATTATCAGAAAGTGAACAATTCTTGTATATTTATTTCTTCTTCGGTCCAGTATATACGCAGTGGATGAGGAGAAGAATACAATACCCAGGATACCCACTACCGTAATAAAGACATTATTCCAGAAGAGATGACTGTAGGCAATCTTATCAATTACATAGGAGTAATTTTCGATGGCCAGTTTTTTTGGAAATGCTATGGCATCGGATACAATCTCTCCAAAGGGCTTCACAGAATTCATAAACATAAGAAATACCGGGTAAATATAAACAACAGCAAGTACTGCAACCAGGAGCAGAAACAACCTGCGGGAAAGTTTTTGTTTTGTCTTTCTTCTCATCAGTTATCCACCTCCCTGCTGCTAAACAGCTTTAATACAATTTGAGTTACTAACAGCACGAAGATAAAATATACAATGGATTCCGCTGAACCAAGGCCGTAGTGATTATTCTGGAAGGCCTCTTTATAGATCTGCAAGGCAACACTATAGGTCGCACCCCCTGGCCCACCTTTGGTTAAAGCCAAAATAATATCAAATACCTTCAGTGCATTGGTAAGGGACATAAAGATACAAGTAGTAATGGAAGGGCCAAGAAGAGGCAGGGTAACACGAAAGAAACATTTGCTCCCGGATGCCCCATCTACCGTAGCAGCCTCTAATACATCCTTAGGTACTGCCTGTAAGCCTGCAATATAAAGTACAATGTAAAATCCCAGAGACTGCCACACTCCAACCAAGGCAACAGAGTAAAAGGCAAGCTTTGGATCCCCCAGCCAGCTAAAGTTCCAGATTCCCCAGCCTGTTATCTCATACAGTCTTAGAAATCCCTGGGTGAATATAAACTTCCATATAAAGCCTACAATCGTCATACTCATGATATAGGGTACAAAGAACACACCTCGAATTACATTGACCAGCCGGAATTTCTTCGTCAGGGCGACTGCAAGGGCAATTGCAATCACATTGGACAGCACCACAAATACAAAGGTGTATTTTCCCGTGAAAATCAATGCTCTTTTAAATTCCATGCTTCCCGAGAATATTTCTTTAAAGTTCGCAAGGCCGACAAATGTAGGTTCTTTCGCAATTCCATTCCACTCCGTCAGAGAATAGTATCCACTCATAATAAACGGAATGTATAGCATTAAGGAAACAAGGAATACGGAAGGAACCGTATATAGAATATTCTCCAATGCTGCTTTCCTTTTTCTTTTTGACGTCATCATCTCCACCCTTCCTCTTTTCCATTTTGTATACTTTTCTTGATGTTTTTATTATATACGAGATATATTGTATAAAAAATAGAAAATAAAGAACAATCACAGGTAAAATAATGAACAAATAATCCTGTAAAATTGTCTTATTTTCCGCATTATTGTATAATACATAGAAGGGTATTTAATTAGGGAGGGTATGACATGAAATATAAAAAGCGCATCTATCAATTCCTGAACCGCGTTCCTTTATGGACGCAGTTATTTGTTCTGACTTTTATTGTAATATCTGTTACTATTCTGGTAATATTGGCAGATAACTATTCCAGAAACCGGAATACCATCCTAAAAACTGAGGTTACTACCTCTAATCATCTGCTGGATTTAGAGGCAGAAAATCTTGAGAAGTACATCAAGGACCTGGTCTATTTCTCCGTGCAGCCCTGTTATGATACGAAACTTACCCAGATATTAAGCATGTCCACTCCAATTGATGTCTGGCAGAGGAGCTATATCAAAAATCAAATCCGTGCTTATTATTATTCCAGAAGCGACCTCCTCTCCTACAATATATATCTCCTTCATCAGAAAACAAAATTTGAGCGAAATGCCAAGGTTCAGAAAATAACCGACTTTTCTCAGGTGGAGGTAACGAAAAAAGAAGGCTATACAAGCATTCTTAAGGGCGAAGCCACTGCGATTCTTCCACCCGGTTCCCCAAAGGGCTTTTTTGACTTTTATCACAGCATAATCCGTATCAAGGACCGAAAGCCCATTGCCATTGTTAATCTTACCGTCGATAAGACTTATATTGAATCCATTAATGAAAACCATAAAGATAACGGAGAATTCCTCTGCATCTTGAATAAAGATAATTCTCTTCTCTACAGTGGGGATATAGGCAAGATTAATAACGGCTCCAAGGATGCCCTAAAGGAAGTAGAAAAGCAGACGAAGAAAGATTATTTCCTTATGACACTAAAAGACCAGACTTATATAATAACCACCAGTGAAAGCGCAGATTATCAGCTAAAACTGGTCTCCTTCACTCCTTTGGCAGCGGTAGATAAGGCCATCAGCAAAGCCTTTCAAATAAGCCTTCTTATGGGTCTTATGGTCTGGGGACTGGCTGTAGTTCTGCTTACAGTACTTTTACGACTGACTACTACCCCCCTATCTACTCTGGCCCGTAATCTGAGAAATGTAGGAAACGGTGACTTCACCTCTACGGTGGATATTGGCGGAAACCGGGAAATTTCAAATCTTTCTTATGATTTTAACTATATGATTAAGCATATTGATGAACTGATTAAGAAGAATTATCTGGCAGAGCTGAATGAAAAGACCTCTAGGCTAATCGCCCTGGAGGCACAGCTTAACCCACATTTTCTCTACAACACCTTACAGGTAATCTCCACAGAAGCCTTAATCAATGACCAGCCCCGCATACATCTCATGATTACTTCTCTGGCCAGTATTTTAAGATATACCATTAAAGGAGGAGATTTTGTCAGTCTTCATTCGGAGCTGGAATACGTTAACCATTATGTTCTGCTGCAGAAGATGCGCCTTAGCGAAAAACTGGAGGTCTCCATAGAAACCGATGAGGCTGCTCAGGATATTCTAATACCCAAAATAAGTATTCAGACCCTGGTAGAGAATTCCATCCTTCATGGCATGGGAAAGAACGGGAATTCTATCCATATCACCATAACTTCACGGCTGAAGGAAGAATATCTGTCTATAACCGTATCTGATGATGGCTGCGGTATATCACAGGATTATCTGGACAAATTAAAAGAAGACTTTGCAAAGAACACCGTCTCTCACGGGAATTCAGAAATCGGACTTATTAATCTGAACAGCCGCCTAAGGCTTCTTTACAACAGCCAGGCAAGTATGCAGATTAAGAGTGAAGCAGGCCGTTATACCACCATCAGCCTGTTAATACCTGCCGCAAAGGAGATACCTTATGTATAAAGCATTAATTGTAGATGATGAAAAAGCTGTCCAGATTGCAGTCTGTAAGCTGGGCAAATGGCATACTTACCACATAGATACTCCTGCCCTTGCCTCCAACGGAAAGGAGGGGTTATATGCCATGCGGGAATTACGTCCTAACATTGTCTTTATTGATATGCAGATGCCGGTGATGAATGGAATAGATTTTTTGAAAAATGCAAAGAAAGAATTTCCCGATGCTATGTATATTGTAATCAGCGGGTACGATGACTTTTCCTATGCCCAGAATTCTATCAGGCTGGGAGCCATTGATTATATCCTAAAACCCATCATGGAGGAGGAACTGAATGCCTCTATTAAAAAAGCTGTGAGTCTTTTGAATCCGAATATGGATATTACAGCAGATACGGAAGAACAAAGCATTTCTGCCGGAGAAGTTGCGGCGATTATCAAAGATTATATTGACAAAAACTATAATCAAAACTTGAGACTGTCCTATTTCTCTGACAAATATTATTTTTCAAAAGAGTATTTGTCCAAGATTTTTAAAGGGAATTATAATATCGGAATTTATGAATATGTGCTGGAAGTCCGTATGAAACGGGCGAAGGAATTACTTTTAGACGGCTCGTTAAAGATACAGTGGATATCTGATCGTCTTGGTTATACCGATAGTAATTATTTCAGTAAAGCCTTTCGGACGTACTATGGAATGACCCCATCCCAGTTTCGGAAAGACCATGAGATTTACTCCTGACCATCTTCAAGATGGCAGCTCCCCCACTCACAGAGACATTGAAGCACAGGCATCAGGGTTAAACCTCTCTCTGAGAGGGAATACTCTACTTTTGGAGGTACCTGGGCATACTCCTTTCGAATTATCAGATCGTCCTTTTCCAGTTCCTTTAACTGGGTACTGAGCATTTTATGAGTAATTGTCCCAAGAGAACGTTTCAGCTCGCCATAACGCAGAACCGGATTCTTCCAGAGCCAGAACAATATGTGCATTTTCCATTTCCCATCAATCATAGACATTGCATAAACAAAAGGCTTAACATTAACTTCGTTTTTCATACTAACTCCTTTCATGCCCTTCTGACGCTTCTTATGTGCGCGGGATAAAGTATGCGGTCGTAAATCTGAACCAGAATACTTATTAATAATACATACTATCTTATTGGATAGTACCTTACTAAAAAGTGCATACTTGCTTCAAGGTACATATTAGCATATCATAGAGGCAATTAAACTTCAAGGAGGCTAACGCAATGAAAAAGGAAATCGATGTATTCGAATATGCCGCAGAGATTATGAAAGCACTTAAAACCGGAGTACTGTTAACTACGAAGGCAGATGATAAAGTAAACTCCATGACTATTTCTTGGGGCACTCTGGGAATTGAATGGTCCAAGCCGATATTTACAACTTTTGTGAGAGAAAACCGCTTCACCAAAGGCAATCTTGATAAAAACCCAGAGTTCACAATCAACATTCCCTATGGTGCCTATGATAAGAAGATATTAGGCTTTTGCGGAACAAAATCCGGCCATACTGTGGATAAGATCAAAGAACTCAATCTGACCCTGGAAGAATCCGATACTGTATCGGTTCCGGCTATCAAAGAACTGCCCTTAACCCTTGAATGCAGGGTTATCTACAAACAGAAACAGGATGAGCATGCAATTTCAGAAGAAGACCGTAAGAAATTCTATCCTCAGGATGTTGATGGTTCCTACCACGGCGAAAACAGGGATTATCATACAGCGTATTGCGGAGAGATTGTACGTGCTTATATTATTGAATAAACATTCTGACTCAACCTGACGGAAGCATTTTTCTTAAGATCTATAAATAAAAAAAGCAGGGGCTGTTGCAAAATAGCCATAATAAACTCTAAAACAGGACTGGGTGTATAATAATACATTTCGCGTAGACTGGCCGAGCTCTTCTTTTGAAGCGGAGCGTTTTGAACGAGCGAGGGAAAAGCAGCCAAATGTATTATTATACGCCCAATCCTTTCAAAAGAGTAAATTAGCTATTTTGCAACAGCCCCTGCTTTTTAGATTAACATTTCCGCTTTTGATAGCTTATTAACTCCTGATAATTAGCTTTCTTGCTCCTGTACAGGCTTTTATATCTTTCTCCGTCGCAGCAAAATACTTTGCCATGGAAGCAGGTGTTGTAATGATTAATTCTTCCAACTCCTCTTTCATAGAGAGCTGCTTTTCAGCCTTTCCTTTACGAACTTCTCCTATTACTGCCATAAGCCGCTGTCCGAATTCCAGAATATTACTGTCCTCCCCTTCTATCTTCCAAAGGGTCTGATGAAGTGAACCTTCTCTCTCAAATGTCCGGTAATACTGCTGATAGATATATTCTGTCATATGAGGGGTATAGATAGCATAGAGCTTTAAAATCCCAAGAAGGCTATAATAGATTGCGTACTGTCCGGATTTCCGCTCCATCTCTCCATGCTTCATGGGCTGATATAATCTTTCTTTTACAATCTCAATATAATAATCACAGAAATCCTTCCAAAAAAGCTCATCAATAACATGCCTGGCCTGACCAATCTCATAGTTATCGAGAAGTTTTGCAACCTGTCTGGTAGTTTCATGAACCCGCTGCAATATCCATCGGTCAACTGGCAGGCTGAGTACTTGTATTTCATCTTTGTTGTAATCTGCCAGATGCATGATGCAGAAGTTGGCCCCATTGTAGAGCTTTGTTAAAAAACGTTTTGCTATCTTTAATTCTTCTTCCTCAAAAAATGTATCCGTTCCCAGTTTCGCATTAGCCGCCCAATAACGGATGGCATCTGCGGAATGCTTTTCAATCAGGGCAGTGGGTGAAAGAGTGGCATTATTCTGTGATTTACTAATCTTTTCTCCAGGCTTAGCCAATACAAAGCCACTTATCATAATATCCTTCCAGGGAAGCTGACCGGTATGATAGATGCTCTTAACAATGGTGTAAAAAGCCCAGGTTCTGATAATCTCATGAGCCTGACTTCGCATTCCCATAGGAAATATTTCACGATGTTCTCCTTCCTCTCCAAATCCTGCATTGATAAAAGGGGTAAGGGAAGATGTAGCCCATGTATCTAATACCGCCTTCTCAGGTATTACCTCAGACGGATGCGCTCCACAACTGCAGGGCTGCAACGGCCTATCTCTTTGGGGGTCAACCGGAAGCTGTGAATCTTCTGCCAGAATAGGTTTATGACAATTCTTACAGTACCACAAAGGAATGGGTACGCCAAAGTATCTCTGTCTCGATATACACCAATCCCATTTCAGATTCTCAACCCAAGTCCGGTAGCGCTCTTTCATATAAGGTGGGTACCAGTTAATCTCATCGGCAGCTTTTAAGAAGCTTTCCTTATCACTGGTAATATCAATATACCACTGAGTGGAAGGAATAATCTCAACTTCTGTCTTGCATCTTTCATGAATTCCAACGGTATGGATAATCGGCTCATCCTTTATCACAAGACCCTGTTCCCTTAACTTGAGAATTATTTCCTTCCTGGCTTCCTTTACCTTCAAACCACCGATATATGGAACCTCTGTAAAAATTCTGCCATCTTCTGTTATTACTTTTTTATAGGACAATCCATATTTATGATACCATTCCATATCGGCAGCATCTCCAAAGGTAGCGCACATTACCACTCCGGTTCCCTTCTCCTTTTCTACCCCTTCGTCTGCCATAACAGGAATATCAAAACCGTAAAGAGGTACCCTTACCGAAAGTCCGATATACTTCTGATATCTTTCGTCGGAGGGATTTACAAAGACACACACACATCCGTATAGCAGCTCTGGCCTTGTTGTAGCTATAATCAGAGGGCCAGCCTCACTTTCAAATGAAAGGTAATAAAATACTGACTCACAGTCTTTGGTATCCAGTTCAGCCTGGGCAATAGAGGTACGGCATTCCGTACACCAGAGTACCGGTGACTCCTTCCTATACGCTTTTTTATTTCTCACCAGTTCAAGAAAAGAGCGTTGGGATATTCTTCGGGATTTCTCGGAAATCGTTTGATAAGTAAGGCTCCAGTCTACACTAAAACCAAGACTTTTCCACATATCCATAAACTTTTCTTCATAACCTGCTACGGTATCCAGGCACATCTTCTGAAATTCCTCCGCTGAGACTTCCCTTGCCTTAATCCCACCTTCCTTTTCAACCAGTCTTTCCGTAGGCAGACCATTGTCATCAAAACCGAAAGGATAAAACACATCATACCCTCTCATTCTTTTATATCTGGCGATGATCTCTGCCTGTGTATAGGAAAATACATGACCAATATGAAGGCTTCCACTTACCGTAGGCGGGGGTGTATCAATGGAAAACACTTTTCTATCCCTGCCATTTTGGTACTTGTATACCTCCTCCCTCTCCCAAAACTCCTGTACTTCTTTTTCTGCTCTTGTAAAATCATACTTCTTATCCATTCCTTGATACCTCCTGTAATTTTTCATCCATGGAAACTATCTCATCTCCACATCTAAACCTGGTACTGTCTAAGAAAGCCCTTACCCAGGCAGCAATTACAAAACAGACAAAAAACGCCCTAAGCAACTTATTAATTGCTTAGGGCGAAACGTGTCCGTGGTACCACCTAATTTCAGAATAGAATTCTGCTCTCATACAATACGGGAATATAGTATTCCGATATCGCTTTCCCTGATAACGGTGGAAATCTCCGTTGGAGTCTACTTAAAAATAAATTTCTGTTCGATCCAAAGCTCAAAGGCTACTTCCATGTTCCCATCACGAAGATTTTCACCAGCCATCTTCTCTCTGTTCATCCGGAATAACATGTACTCCTCCTCGTCAACGCTTTTGTCTGTGTTTGTTAAGTACTATTCTAAACGAAATCTTGCAGGTGTCAAGGGATTTTTATATTTTGGGTTAGAGAAAAACAGGTTGTGGCTGCGGACGATGGCCAGGGAATTGGGTTTTGTTTTGTTGCTCATGGTTCTGTATTCCACTAAGGCGCCAGTAAATGTAACTGACAGTCGATGCAGCGCCAAACTCGCTGTAACGGCTTTGGCTTCGTGAGTCTTATGGGCTCAAACATGGCGCTGTTTCTCCTAGTTACATTTTCTGCCGCCTAAGTGTCATAGAGAACCACTCGATACAAAACAAAACCCAATTCCCTGGCCATCTGTTTCGATTCATAAACTTATTTTACTTATTCCTGGTTTCAAATGATATAAAAATTGGTTACGTGTATTGCTTTGCATATAACTTAATTAGGTCTAACGGATAGACTTCCAAAGATGGCATTCATCAGACATAAGCATATTAGGGTATTTAAAGAAGCTGTAAAGACTGAGCTATGGAAAATCTTTCAAGTACTACCTACAAAAACCCAGATGTAATAGAATCCATGGATTTTACCCAAGGATAAGCATCAATATTTTTTTCAACAAACAGATGATGCTGGATTATCGTTAGGTATTTTCTATTGAAAGATTTCCTGATGACACTTAGATGGCATAAAATATTACTAGGTCAAATGATACCATGTCTGAGCTCTCAACCTTTAAGGCTAGCATAAGCACATCAAGGCGAGTTTGGTATCATTTGACCTGTCAGTCATATTTTATGGCATTTTAGTGGAATCGGAAATCCTGAACAAGAAAATAACTAACGATAATCCAGCATCATCGTCCGTTCCCAAAACCTTTATTGTCTATCACATATCAGAATCACTTAATTTCCGCATCCGCCTTAATATACCCAAAAGCCGTCCCGATTTTACCGCCTTCTTTTAAGTACTTCTTGATATTCCTCTGAAGGGAAGTATTCTCCGGCAGTTCCTCCAGCTTAAGATTAGGATTCTTATACACCCATTCCAGATAGGAGGGATTCTCCTTCTCCCATTCCGTAATGGTGAAATCCTTCTGAAAATTTACAATTTTAGAATCTGCCGGTAAGATTTCTGGCAGGCTGGGTGAGAGCAGCCAGGAGTCACAGATGTAATATTTATACTGAAAGTCAGGATAGAATTCCTTGAAGAATACCTTGGACCAGGCATAGGAAGCCACACAATTCTCTCTTGTGATTACAGCATCGGAGGGTATATGCACGCTGATTACGTCTTCTCCGTTCCACTTCTCAACCTCAAACTCCAGTTCCCCAAGACGGAATTCCTCCATGGAAAGCTGTCTGGTCGTCCACCACTCCCTATCAAATCCATAGGTACCATAGCTTGCCAGATGTTCCTTTACAAATCTGGAAAAGCAGGCAAAGGTATCATAGAAGACCTTCTCCTCCATGCCTTTTTCTTTATATTTCTCATATACATCAAGCCCCATAAGAAGCATACAGGTAAGCATCTTAAATCCATTCTTGTCCTCACCAAAGGCAGTACGCAGCTCTGCAAGTCCTTCTTCCCATAAGGGGCGGTGGTAAAGCTTCTCTACAGACGGGGCAAGGTCTTTTAAATCCAGCTCTTTTTCAAGTCCCAATAGGATAGCTGTCACTTCCTCAGGCATCTGAATGCCTTCACATATATCTTTTAATAAAATCATACCATGTCTCCTGTTTTGTTATTGTATGTAAAGTATAGCATGTCCGAATTAACGCTGCAACCTTCACTCATTTTCAAAGTATTCGTTAATAGACTTATGCAGCCTCCAGACATTATCTCCATAGTTGCTCACCAGGATGAGCAGCTGCTCTCTTTTCGCATTGTAGCTGGATATGAAGCTGACCCCGGGATCACTGCCCTGAAAGTACGGTGTAAATACCTCACCCTGCTTCTTAAGCCAAATTCCATAGCCATAACATTCTGCCCCATTGCTATGATTGGAAAGCATCTCAGAAACCATATCATTTGAAAGCAGCTTACCGGATAATAGATTCTCCCAGAATGATTTTATATCCTTAACGGTTATAAATGCTCCGCCTGCGCCAGTGCCTTTGGCGTCTACGCTGAAAATATTCGTACGGTAGTTCTTATGCTCTTCATCATAAATATAATTTACCGCACATTTTGCAGGAAGCCTGTCGAGCTCATAATATCCGCTGCCACTCATCTTACAGGGTTTAAAGATATGCTCGTTTATATATTCATCAAATGCACTTCCGGTAACACTTTCAATTATAAGAGCTAATACGACAAAGCCTGTGTTATTATATTGAAACTTGCTGCCCCTTGGGTACATCATCGGTTTATCTATAAATAAGGGAATTAAATCTTTGTTGGAACGAATTTTGTAATTCGGATAATCCCTCCAGAGCTCCTCATATTCGTCCATTACACTCTCATCAAAATAATCCGGTATTCCAGAGGTATGAGTCAGAAGCTCTTCTACTGTAATTGCAGGATCAATCTGATTTAAGTCAACGTCAAGAAGGTTTCCGATTGTATCTGCCAAATGAAGCATTCCTTTCTCCACCAGCTGCAGAATTGCTACTGCTACAAATACTTTACCTGCAGATGCTGTAGCAAACTTTGTATCAATTTGATTTGGAATCTCATTAGGTAAATCCGCATACCCATATGCTTTTTCAAAAATACTCTTCCCTTCTCTGCTGATTAAGATACAACCTCTAAAACTATTATCTATTAGCTTGTCTACTCCCATTCCTCTGCCTCCTAAAATCATTTCTCTCTGCTGTCAAAAGAATTTCCTTCTTATTCCTAGTTTGGTAAAAGTATAACACATTCTTTTATCTTTTACATTAGTTTCTTATGTCTTACTTCTTTTCCAAAGGCATATAATGAACAAAGAACTATAGGAATTATGCCATG
Organism: Anaerocolumna chitinilytica; assembly: GCF_014218355.1. Classification (NCBI taxonomy): domain Bacteria; kingdom Bacillati; phylum Bacillota; class Clostridia; order Lachnospirales; family Lachnospiraceae; genus Anaerocolumna; species Anaerocolumna chitinilytica. The sequence continues at coordinate 182,058 of NZ_AP023368.1, read as the reverse complement.
TCAGATCAGGAATTTTACACTTTTCGGGAGTATTTAAGAACAGAGAACGAAGATTTATCTCCTTCCGCGGAGGATTATCTGGAGATGATCTACCGCTTATCAAAGGACAGCGGTTATACCAGAGCAGGAGACCTGGCCCAGGCATTGAATGTACAACCTCCTTCGGTTACCAGCATGGTAAAGAAGCTGGCAGAGATAGGTCTTTTGAAATATGAAAAATATGGTGTTATTATATTGGAACCAAGCGGTCTGGCAAAAGGGGAAGCCCTTTTACATCGCCACGACCTGGTGGAGAATTTTTTAAAGTTCTTAAATATAAAAAACGATTTACTGCAGGAGACAGAAAAGATTGAACATACCCTAAACAATGAAATATTGATTAGCATACAAGATTTGCTTGATTTCTTTCAAAGTCATGAAGAGATTAAGGAATTATTTATACAGTTCTGTACTATAAAACATTCAAGCTATTAAAAAGAAGCTTCCGGTTAATATGAAAGCTTCTTTCCAGTTTATGTTTATCATCTTATTAAAGTAACTATAACAGTTCTCCTGCCATCTGTTCCAGCTGTTCTCTTGCAGCTTGTATATCCTCTGCTTCTTCCTTTGTTATCGTACTAAGCTTTGTCTTACTTACCGCCTTTTTAAGTTCTGCAAGGCTTGTCTTAATCTCTTTTTTCCTGCCTTTTTCAATGTCCTTTTTATTGGCGGCAAGTACTGCTTCCGTTCTTGCTATAAGGTTTTCAGCTTCGGTTCTGATGTTAACGGACTGCTTTCTGACCTCATCACTGCCTTCATATTGGGCTGCTTCTATAATGGCTCTCTCAATATCTTCTTCCGACAGATTGGAACTGGCAGTTATGACAATATGCTGTTCTTTTCCCGTGTCCAAATCCCTGGCAGAAACCTTTAGAATGCCGTTGGCGTCAATATCAAAGGTAACCTCAATCTGAGGGACTCCTCTCATAGCCCGTTTAATACCATTTAGTTTAAAATTACCGATCAGCTTATTATCCTTGGCAAATTGCCTCTCTCCCTGCAGTACCTTAATATCGACGGAGGATTGGAAATTACCTGCAGTGGTAAATACCTGGCTGTACTTGGTAGGAATCGTAGAATTTCGCTCTATCAGCCTTGTGGCAACACCTCCGAGGGTTTCAATCGAAAGGGAGAGGGGAGTTACATCCAGAAGCAGAATTTGCGACAAACTGGATTCTCCTGCCAGTTTTCCGCCCTGTATGGCGGCCCCCAGAGCAACACATTCATCCGGATTAAGATTTCTGCTGGGTTCCATGCCTGTCAACTGTCTGACCTTGTTCTGTACTGCCGGGATTCTGGTGGATCCTCCAACCAGCAAGACCTTACCTAAATCAGAGGGTTTTAAACCTGCATCGCTTAACGCATTCTGAACGGGAATAGTTGTTCTTTCCACCAGGTCGTTGGTAAGTTCATCGAATTTGGCACGGGTTATGGTGATATCCATATGTCTGGTACCTGATTTGTCTGTTGCAATAAAGGGCAGGTTTATATTGGTACTTGTAGCCGCGGAAAGTTCTTTCTTTGCCTTTTCTGCCGCTTCTCTTACTCTTCCCAGAGCGACCTTGTCCTTTGACAGGTCAAGCTTTTCTGTTTTTTTAAATTCCTGTACCAGAAAGTCAGTCAGCTTCTCATCAAAATCATCACCGCCCAGCCTGTTATCACCGGAGGTAGCAAGAACTTCAATAACTCCTCCTCCGATTTCAATTAAAGATACATCAAAGGTTCCGCCTCCAAGATCATACACCATAATCTTCTGGGAACCTTCGTTCTCAAGACCATAGGCTAAGGCAGCGGCTGTAGGTTCATTTATTATTCTTAACACATTCAGTCCGGCAATTCTTCCGGCATCCTTTGTAGCCTGGCGCCCGGCATCATTGAAATAAGCCGGTACCGTAATAACCGCTTCCGTTACCGGTTCACCAAGATAACTTTCCGCATCTTTTTTCAATTTGGTTAAAATCATTGCAGAGATTTCCTGAGGTGTATATTTCTTGCCATCAATGGTAACCCGCTGTTCAGTTCCCATCTGACGTTTGATAGAAGCAATGGTTCTATCTCCGTTGGTGATTGCCTGGCGTTTGGCTGTATCACCTACCAGTCTTTCTCCTGTCTTAGAAAAAGCTACGACAGAGGGAGTTGTCCTCTGGCCTTCACCATTACTTATTACTACCGGTTTGCCGCCTTCTATTACTGCCACACAACTATTGGTGGTTCCCAAATCAATTCCTATAATCTTACCCATATCTTCCTCCGCTTGTTACCGTCTTTTATCTGTATTATAAACAATATAGTTCTGCGTATATTATCATGCCATCTATCTGTCATAATACTCTTATTGCTGCTCTCCGGTCAATTAAAGGAGTCTAAACAAACTATAAATATTTTGGAAGGAAAGCGGATAACTATCCTAATTAGGGTAATGGCCTACTAGCTGTTTACCGTATTAGCTTCTTTTTCTATATGGGAATATTCCATCTTTAGGTACTGCTTAGGGGTTACTCCCTTATATTTGCGAAAAGTCTTTATGAAATAGCTGATATCATTGTACCCGCAGTTAAGTGCTACTTCAATAATCTTGCTGTTGGTCGTGGAAAGCTGCTCACAGGCCCGCTCAATCCGGTAATAATTCACATAATCGATAGGAGTGCGAAAGGACATCTCACGAAAGAAACGGCAGAAGTATTTGGGATTCATACCTGCCTCTTTCGCCAGATCTTCCAGAATAATATTCTCCGTATAATGCTCTTCAATGTAGCTTAAAACCCTTTTGAATTGCATCACATGCTGGAAAGAGGTATTAACAGTATTAACCTTTTCCTCATATAAATGCTCCTGAAACAAAAAGCCGAGAAGCTGATACAAGCAGCCTTGTATTAAGAATTCATAACCTCTTTTCTTCTCAGCCATAGCAAGAAATAAGCTATTTATTATCGCCTTTAAGAAATCATCTTCACCCGGCAGCTGCTGCCAGAAGGTTATTTCATGCTGTATGATTTTCTGAGTCTGCTTTACCCCGATACGGTTTCCCTTTAAAAAGAGATTCATATCAAAAACCAGACACTCATAAACACAGTGCTCCGGGATACCGCCATGCAAGACTCCATCCTGCAGAAACAGGATATCCCCCTTGTGTAAAAGACAGGTCTGGCTCCCGATAGTGAGGTGAAAGTCCCCCTCTAAAATCCGAATAATTTCATATTCAGGGTGCCAGTGATATGGCATTTGATACCTGGGATGGTTTGGCTCCATATGATAAAAAGCCATTGGAAAATCTATTGTTCCCTGTTGACGATGCTCTCTGTAATCAAAATATTTCATAGGATATCCTTCCCACAAGGTAAGTGAATATTGTTATATTTTTAGTCCATTATAGCACAAGATTTACTTTTATTACAATCTATAATGTAAGTATACGGTATGTATTCAATGGAAGGAGATATCCTTCCCCCTAAAGGAGGCGAAAGCCTCCAAAAAGAAGGAGGTGAAAACCTCCCAATAAAGAAGGAGGTGAAAACCTCCAAAAAAAAGGAGGTTTGTATATGGCAAGCAACAGATTAATTGGAGATTACCCTGTAATCGGAATTCGCCCTACTATTGACGGAAGAAGAGGTTACATCAATGTACGCGGTACTTTAGAGGAGCAGACGATGAATATGGCAAAGTCTGCTGCCAAATTATTAGAGGATAACTTAAAATACTCAAACGGTGAACCGGTAAAGGTTATTATCGCGGATACCACCATCGGCCGCGTTGCCGAGGCAGCTGCCTGCGCTGATAAATTCAAAAAAGCTGGGGTTGATATTACCCTGACTGTAACCCCCTGCTGGTGCTATGGTGCGGAAACTATGGATATGGATCCTATGACAATAAAAGGAGTATGGGGTTTTAATGGAACAGAAAGACCGGGAGCTGTTTACCTGGCATCCGTATTGGCTACCCACGCACAAAAAGGACTTCCTGCCTTTGGTATCTACGGCCATGATGTTCAGGATGCACAGGACACTTCTATCCCCTCAGATGTGAAAGAAAAAATATTACGCTTTGGCAGGGCTGCCGTTGCAGCCGCAACCATGAGAGGCAAATCCTATCTTCAGATTGGTTCCATCTGTATGGGTATTGGCGGATCCATTATCGATCCTGCTTTTATTGAAGAATATCTTGGCATGAGAGTGGAATCCGTGGATGAAGTTGAGATTATCCGAAGAATGTCAGAAGGTATCTACGACGAAGCCGAATATAAAAAGGCTTTAGAATGGACGAAGAGCAAGTGTAAGGAAGGCTTTGACAAGAATCCTCCTGAAGTTCAAAAGAGCCCTGAACAAAAGGAAAGTGACTGGGAATTTGTAGTTAAGATGATGTGTATCATTAAAGACCTGATGAATGGCAACCCGAATCTGCCAAAGGGCTGTGAGGAAGAAATGTCAGGACATAATGCAATCGCAGCCGGTTTTCAGGGTCAGAGACAGTGGACAGACTTCTATCCCAACTGTGATTACCCCGAAGCGCTCTTAAATACTTCCTTTGATTGGAACGGCGCCAGAGAGCCATACATTCTGGCAACAGAGAACGATGTATTAAATGGTCTCGGCATGCTGTTTATGAAACTTATAACGAACCGTGCTCAAATCTTTGCAGATGTCCGCACTTATTGGAGTCCTGAAGCAGTCAAAGCAGCCACTGGCTACCAGTTAGACGGAGTAGCCGCAGCCAGTAACGGTTTTATACATCTTATTAACTCCGGTGCTGCCTGCCTGGATGCTTGTGGAGAGGCAAAAGATGACAAGGGCAATGGGGTAATTAAGCCCTGGTATGATATAACCGAGGAAGACCAGGAAGCAATCTTATCAGCAACTACCTGGAATGCCGCAGATAACGGATACTTTAGAGGAGGCGGTTACTCTTCCAGATTTGAGACTAAGGCAGAAATGCCCGTAACAATGATACGTTTGAACCTGGTAAAAGGATTAGGACCCACCCTTCAGATCGCAGAAGGCTACACTGTAAAGCTGCCGGAAGAAGTTTCCGACACTTTATGGAAGAGAACGGATTATACCTGGCCCTGCACTTGGTTTGCTCCTAGAACAACCGGAGAAGGAGCTTTTAAGAGTGCTTATGACGTTATGAATAACTGGGGCGCTAATCATGGTGCAATTTCTTACGGACATATCGGAGCAGATTTAATCACCCTGTGTTCCATACTTCGAATTCCTGTAAGCATGCATAATGTACCGGAAGATAAGATCTTCCGCCCGGCATCCTGGAATGCTTTTGGTATGGATAAAGAAGGTCAGGATTACAGAGCGTGTGCCGCATACGGCCCCTTATATAAATAGGAGAATAGAATATGGACATGAATGAAATCAAGAGTCAAATATGTGATATCTGTTATAAAATGTGGCAGCTTGGATGGGTTGCGGCAAACGATGGAAATGTTACAGTTAAATTAGAGGACGGCAGTTTTTTAGCAACCCCCACCGGAATCAGCAAAAGCTTTATTACAGCCGACAAACTGGTACATATCGATAAAGACGGAAAGCTTCTGGAGGAAAGTGCTTACCGCCCTTCCTCTGAAATCAAGATGCATTTACGCTGCTATGAGGAGAGAGAGGATGTAGGAGCCGTATTGCACGCACATCCTCCTGTTGCTACAGGGTATGCCGTGGCAAACAAGGCACTGGATGAATACTCCATGATAGAGACAGTAATTGCCTTAGGCTCCATTCCGGTAACACCTTTTGGAACCCCTTCCACTTATGAAGTACCCGAAGCAATTGCTCCTTATCTTGGCCTCCATGATGTAGTTCTCCTTCAAAACCATGGAGCCCTGGCAGTAGGCGCTGATTTACTGACTGCCTATTACCGAATGGAAACCTTGGAGCTCTTTGCGAAAATCAGCTTGAATGCCCATCTGCTTGGCGGTGCAAAAGAAATACCCAGAGAGAATATTGACAGGCTAATCTCAATGCGTGAAAGTTATCAGGTAACAGGAAGACACCCCGGATACAAGAAATATCCGAAAGGCAGTGAATAGAAGGGAGCTTTTATGCTAAAAGGTATACCTGCGATATTATCGCCTGAATTGCTCAAAGTCCTTTGCGAAATGGGACATAGCGATAGAATAGTTATTGCCGACGGCAACTTCCCCACGGAATCCAACGGAAAGGACGGAATTGTTATCCGGCTCGACGGACATGGTGTTCCAGAGATACTGGAAGCAATCCTGCAATTTTTCCCTTTAGATACCTATACCGACACTCCTGCAACCCTAATGGAAGTAATGGATGGTGATAATGTTGCCACTCCTATCTGGGATACTTATACAGAAATTATAACGAAATATGACAAACGTGGAAAAGCCGCAATAGGAACCTTGAGCCGCCAGACTTTCTATGAAGAAGCCAAAAAGTCCTACGCCTTTATTGCAACCGGCGAAAGTGCACTCTATGCAAATATTATACTGCAAAAAGGTGTTGTATAAAAATTAATTACACAGCAGGAGGTTATCATGCAAAAGTATTACCTGGCAATTGACATCGGGGCTTCCAGCGGTCGGCATGTGCTTGGAAGTATTCAGGAAGGACAGATCTGTTTAGAGGAAGTATACCGCTTTGAAAACAGCATGAAGAAGATAGATGGTGCGCTTTGCTGGGATACAGAGCAGATCTTCGGACATATTTTAGCCGGCATGAAACGCTGTTCTGAGCTTGGAAAAATTCCTGTAAGTGTCAGCGTCGATACCTGGGGAGTAGATTTTGTATTGATTGATAATACAGGTAATAAGCTCGGGCAGGCTGTGGGCTACCGTGACCAACGTACAGATGGTATGGATGAGGTGGTAAACAGGTATATTACTCCGGCGGAACTATATGAAAGAACCGGTATTCCGAAGCAAATGTATAATACCATTTATCAATTGATGGCGGTAAAGATTCGTCATACAGAGTATTTAGAAAAGGCAGATGCCATGCTAATGACACCGGATTATTATCATTATCTGCTTACCGGAAAGGCAATGCAGGAGTATACAATTGCGACCACCACCCAATTAGTCAATGCCCGTACAAGGAATTGGGACTATGAACTGATTGAACGGCTTGGTCTTCCCAGCCATATATTTAGACCGATTCAAAAACCCGGTACTTATGTGGGGAATTTAAAACCGGAACTTCAAACTCTTTTAGGCTTTGACTGTCAGGTAATTATGCCTGCTTCCCATGATACGGCCTCTGCCGTTATGGCAGTGCCAAGTACCACAAAGGATACCCTTTATATCAGTTCCGGGACCTGGTCCCTTATGGGCATAGAAGTGTCCGAACCGAACACTTCCAAAGAAAGCAGCAGAGCTGGTTTTACCAATGAAGGCGGTTATAATGACAGCTTTCGTTATATCAAGAATATTATGGGCCTGTGGATGATTCAGTCTGTAAAAAAAGAAATCGGGGATGGATATTCCTTTGAGGAAATCTGCCATATGGCCGAAAAAGAAGAGATTACCTCTCTGGTAGATTGCAATGACAATTGCTTCATGGCTCCGGACAGTATGGTGGAAGCAGTAAAAACCTACTGCCGCCTCACGAACCAGCAAGTACCGGAAACCCTGGGGGAATTAGCCGCAGTCATCTATAACAGCCTTGCAAAATGCTACGCGGATACCATAACCGAAATAGAGGCACTTACCGGAACTCAGTATGAAACCATACATATCATCGGTGGTGGTTCTAAGGCAAGCTTTCTGAATAGCCTTACGGAAAAATATACTTCACGCAAGGTACTCCCAGGGCCGGCAGAAGCGACTGCCATAGGCAATATCCTGGCACAAATGATTGAATCAAAAGAAATACCTTCTCTGCTTGAAGGAAGAAAATATGTAAAAAAATCCTTTACTTAACAGAAAAAGCACTATCACTTACTTACACTGAACAGGATGAAATCCCGAATCCAACGTGTGATAAAAGTGATAGTGCTTCTTTTTATGTAGAATATATTCTCAATTCATTAATTATTTATATTGTTGACAGGTGTCTGTTCTTCTAATTCATTATATTTTTCACTAAGAATAATGATATCTATACGCCGGTTCTTCTTCCTGCCTGCTTCCGTTGAATTACTAGCTATGGGTTTATATTCACCATATCCGACTGCAACTACCTTTTCAGGCGGTACATTACACTTGGAAATAAACAGACGAACCACTCGTGTTGCTCTGGCCGCAGACAACTCCCAGTTAGAAGGATAAATAGCCGTTACAATAGGACGGTTATCCGTATGTCCTTCCACTCGAATATGGTTATCCACTTTATTAATCATATCTCCTATTTTAATCAGGGAATCAGCATATTCTGGCTTTATATCAGCACTTCCCGAATCAAAAAGAATCGCATTATTCAAAGTAACGACAAGACCACGCAAATCAATATTCGTGGAGATGGTATCTTCCAGCTCTGCTTCCTGAAACAGCTCATCCAGCTTCCCTTTCAGTTCTATCATATCTTTTAATTCCGTCTTGCCAAGGAATTTTTCCAGTTCTTCTTTCGTTACCTGGTTGTCTTCCTCCGCTGTCTCTCCGCTGGTCACACCATTTTCATTTCCGGTATTACCGGTCTGACCCGAATTATTCGTCGGATTAATGTTGATGTTTGGCTTCACAAAGGAATTGCCGCCCTTTGAGATAATTCCTTGATTTGCAGTCATCATAGATTTAAAGGAATTCGATATTTCTTCTGCTTTTGTTTGATCTATCTTACTAACTGCGAACAAAACGATAAATACAGCTAATAATAAGGTCATTAGATCCGAATAGGGAAGCAGCCATGCCTCTCCTCCTTCTTCTTCACCATGCTTTTGCTTTTTCTTTCTTGCCATAACACGTACCTCCTTATTCCTGATTCAATTCCTGAAGAATTTCCTCTTGCTTTTTGGCCGGAAGTACGGAAAGTAATTTTTCCTGTACCATCATAGGAGATTCACCCTTTTGAAGAGATAGTATGCCTTCAATAGCCATACTCTTAAGCAGTGCTTCTTCATGGCTCTTAACCTTTAATTTTTTAGCGAAAGGATTCCACAATACATATCCGGTAAAGATACCAAGGATAGTTGCAATAAAGGCTGCCGCAATGGCTTCAGCCATGGCTGCTGTATCATCGATATGTGACATGGCCGCAATCAGACCGAATACGGCACCCAATACACCGAGGGTAGGTGCATACATACCCGCTGAAGAGAAAATACTCGCATTTACTTCATGTCTTGCTTCCATGGCAGAAATCTCTGAATCCAGAATGTCAGCAATGACCTCCTGATCAATTCCGTCTATTACCAGACGAAGTCCCTTCTTAATAAAAGGGTCCTCGATTTCACTTATCTTACTTTCCAGTGCCAGCAGACCTTCTTTTCTGGCTACATTGGACAGTTCTACAATCAGCTTGATAATTTCTGACTCTGACATACCTTTTTGCTTTGTAAATAGGACTTTGAACAGCGCTCCTAAACTTTTAAGATTTTCTGCAGGGTATGAATTTAGTATGGTAGCAACAGTACCTACTATAATTACGAAAAAAGCTGCCGGATTCGCTAATACACTGAAATTAATATGTTTAAAAATCATCGCGCCGATTACGGCTATCAGACCGACTATAACTCCTAATATTGTTGTTATTTCCATTAGGCTTGGCTCCACCTTTCGTTACTTATGCATTCTTTTTTGTCGAAATAGTCCTATTATACCAGAAAAATAGAGACTCTTATCACATATTCTAAAGTGCTGGCAGATAAGATGTCTAATACAAATTTCTTATGTACTTATATTGAAATCTTATGTTAAATCTTATGTTCACTGCGAACTACCTCTAAAAAATATTTTAGAGAAGGATTTTCATTGTTTTTATTATAAACAACGCTCATATCAATATATTCAAGCCCTCCTTCTACCGGTATCTTTACCATATCAAGACCTTTTACTTCACAGCACATCTCCGGCACTATGGCAATTCCCTGATTCATACCCACATAGATATTCATGATATCCATATCTTCAACACTGGTTATTTTTTCAGGCAGAATTCCTTTTTCACTAAAAAAGGAGATTAAATGCTCTTTACTCCTTTCCATTCCAACAAGATTTAGAACAATGCAGTTTTGAGAAGATATTTCTTCTTTGGTGAGACTCTGCTTTTTCGAAAGCGGGTTCTTCTTATTAACCAGGGTATATGCCTTACATCTTGCAAAATTCTGAAATCGAATCTCTGAGTGATCCGTAAAGTCATAGGGAATCGTCAAGGTGCAATCATATTCTCTGTTTAGCAGATCCGCAGCAACCGTACTGACCTTTACCCGTTTATAATTAACACTAATTCCCGGATATTCTTTATAGAGTTTACTTACCAGCTCAATGACATAAGCATTTTCATCCCATCCGGTAATGCCTATATTTAATGTTCCGGAGAATTTCTGAGAGATATCCCTGCATTTATCAACTGTATAAGTGAAGTCATTCAATAGTTTTATCCCATCCTGGTAGAGTGCACGTCCTGCCTCTGTAAGCTTGAACTGCTTTGAGGCTCTGTCTATCAGCTCAAAGCCTAAATCCTGTTCCAGGGATTTAATCTGCTGACTGATTGCCGGTTGAGCAACATGGCATTTTTGAGCGGCTTTGGTAAAACTTTTGTATTTTGCAACTTCAATAAAATATTCCAGTTTCATCAAATTCATCTAGGGATCATCCTCCGCTGATTATCTTTAGAATACACTTTTATTCTATATTAATAATACCATATTGGCACCCTGAAATAAATACAAAGAAGGTCTGAAATTAGTGGATTTGTTTACAAATTATACAAAAAAAGATAAGAAGCCCCACGGACAATGTGGTGACCCCAAAAAGTTAGACCGAATCTAACGATTGGAGGTCGGTACATTGTCCGTGGGTCTACATTTTCGATATTTTCTACTAACCTTTGACAACGCCGACTGTTTTCAGTCGTTTACCGGCCTTACCAGGTCTTTTTGATTGCCTTATCTATAATTTTGCGATTGAGACATTATATTAATTATTTCTTGTAGATTCTCAATCCAACTATTTATAAGTTTTGTATCGTCTGCCAATTGTGCTGCATTCTTTTCATAACCTTGTAGTAGTTTAAGTTGATGTTCATAAAAACACTGCCACTTTATAAACATCTCCTTGCTATCTAAAAAGTTGCCCCACTCATTATTGTGAATCTGACCTTGCAGTGTTTCAATTTGTATTTTAAAGCTCTCGGCAGGCATCCCCATTTGTTTTTTAAAATCAGAAAGTATAAACTGTTTTTGGAACAGTTTTTTCTCCTGCCAATTTTGATATTGGTCAAAAAAAACATCTGCAAAACTCTTAAACAAGAATGACAATTTATCAAAATCAACCTGTGTTTGCATACTATTTAATTTTTCCTTACCACCACTGATTAAACCACTTTCCATTAGCACTTGATAGGACATGATTTCTTTTCCGTTATACTGTTTTGCCTTTACAACAGAAACGGCATAGCCCACCCCTGCAATCTCAGCATCTGTTATAAACTCCTCAAGTGATTTGTAAAAGTCTTCTACTGTGATTCCCATTGAAGCTGCTACAGTTTCTACCGCTTTGACAGCGGTATCTGTTTTTACAAATCCGGGGGCTATTGAATATGTAATAATGCCCATTCCGTCAATTTCTTCACATAAGGTGTTGCAAAGCTCCACCTGTGCTGTCTTGAAGATTTCATAAGCCGACATATACGGATTTGTATCCCCTGATGGTACAAAGACAATAATTCCGCCTGTTTTCTTCATTGAAGAAAGGAATTTTTTTGTTAAAAGAACAGGAGCTCTCAGGTTCACAGCATAGCTTAAATCCCAATCGGATATTGAAACCGTATCAATCGCTCCCATCGGAACAATGGCGGCGTTATTTATCAGAACATCAAGACGCGTGTATTTATCCATAATATATTCGTATAATTTATCAATCTGCTTTTCATCTGTAATGTCAATCTGAAAAAAATCCACGGTTCCATTAAGGCTTTCCTCATTTATCAGTTTTTCCGCCTGCTTTCCTCTGTCAGCATCTATTTCCGCAATAATTACATGAGCGCCCATGTAAGCAAAAGCCCGTGAAGCCTCAATGCCGATTCCACCTCCACCGCCTGTAATCAACACTATTTTATTTTGAAGTGCGTTTCTGTCATAATTATTTTTCTCCAGGATCATATTGTTCCTCCTTGAAATGTGTACTATTTTTCATAGTTATTACTTGCTCTTAGTATATCAACAAACCAGTTAGTTTCCGGGTAAGGTATATCAGGATTAAGGGCAATCATTTCCACATATGCCTCTATGGAGAGCCAAAATGTCATTGCCAACGCCATAGGATTTCCTTTGCGAATGATTCCTTGACGTTGACCTTCTTCTATAGTAATAATTGATTTCACAATAATATCGTTTTGTTTTAGTTTTTCTTTTATATGGATTGGTAAGTTCTGATTGCTTTGTGCATGTTTTATTAATACAAAATATTGAGCATAATCATGGTCTGATTTTATTACATCGAAAATATGGCTTGCTGATTTTAAAAAGTAATTAATAGGATTATCATACTGAGGGAAATATTGTCCTGTACGTCCTGCTAATGCAATGTTAATCAATTCTTCATGTAAAATCTCAATTGATTCAAAATAATGATATAGCAAGCCAAGGCTCATTCCTGCTTCCTCTGCAATATCATTTATTTTAGTTGCTTCATAACCTTTGCAAGCGAAAAGCTTCAGACCAGCTCGCAAAATATCTTGTCGACGTTTTTCTTTTTGTTCTTCTCTTTTGGTCATTACATGCCTCTCTTGTTAAAATAAATTTCATTGAAATTATTTTTAATATTCTATCAAATTTTCATCTATACGTCAATATGGATGTCAGCTTTTTATGTTGAGGCTACTTTTGAAAGACAAAATAATAAGGTTCCCAGTAATCGGTTATTGTTACCGAAAGTCTGAAAACCTTTAAATAAGCCATTTCTATCATGATTTTTTATCTTTACTTGACATCAAACATATTGTCTCCACGTATTCAAAAATTTTATTTTGAAAGTATTAGAATAGTAAATAGATTAGTTTTACTAACCTTTGACAACGCCGACTGTTTTCAACCGTTTTACCGGCCTTACCAGGTCTTTCTGGTTTTCCATCACTTCATCAATATCTTTATAGGCAAAGCGGCTTTCCTCAGCTACATCACTTTTTTTAAGTTTCCCTAAGGTAACACCTTGCTTTTGCAAGTCATTCATAACTTCTTCCGCAGTGAAGTTTTCCATGGCACCTTTTCTGGAATATCTTCTGCCTGCCCCATGGGAAGAGGAACGAAAGCTCAATTCATTTCCCAGTCCTTCCACCACATAGCTGTAAGACCCCATGGCTCCCGGAATAACTGCCAGTTCTCCGTCGTTTGCTCTTGTAGCTCCTTTACGGTGGACCCATACCTCCTTACCGTAGTGGTTTTCCAGTGCTGCATAATTGTGGTGGCAGTCAATTTCCATGGTATATTCAACCTGTATTCCAGTATACTTCCCAATCCATTTATCTAAAATAGCTTTTACCGCCAGCATCATACGAAGTCTGTTTTCCTCTGCAAAGTCTAGTGCAAGATTCATCCAGTTAATATATTGCCTTCCTTCTTTGGTATCCACAGGCAGAAAAGCAAGGCGGTATTCATCCGGAATCTGACTATGCCATTTCTGATTCAAATCTCTGGCCTTCTGATGAAAAGTATCACATATCTGCTTTCCGAAGTTACGGCTTCCAGAGTGTATCATAATACTAAGATATCCTTCATCATCCTCCTGCAACTCGATAAAATGATTACCGCCTCCAAGAGTACCCACCTGATAGAAGCCTGCTTCCAGCTGTCCCAACAGCTCAGCGTTTTCTTCATATTTGGAAAGCTCCTCAAAGGCTCTCTCCAGAGTATTGCAAGGCTGCTCATGGGTATGATGTTTAAATCCGGTGGGTACATTTCTTAGAATATCTCCTACCATAGCCTGAACCAAGCTTCCGCTTCCGGTCTGTATGTTCTTAATCTCTTCCGTCCGGATATTAGTCCCAGCAAACGCCATACCGCAGCCTATATCCACTCCGACTGCATTGGGTATAATAGTGTCCTTTGCCGCAATAACTCCGCCGATTGGCATTCCCATGCCGACATGGGTATCCGGCATAAGAGATACCCACTGGTGCAAAAAAGGCAATTTGGATAGATTATATGCCTGCTCCAGACAACCTTTCTCTATACTCTCCTCACTCTTTAACCACACCTTAATGGGTATTTCCGTATTTTTATCTGTAATAACAAACATACAATCACTTCCTTTCATTGTCTATTATCTGTTTTTGTTTGCTATGTTATGATGATATTTTAAATTTTATTTTGAAGAACTGTCTTAGCGATACTTTTAAACCAAATATTAGAAAATCAGATATATTAGTTTTGCTATACAGGTGGTAGTAAAGCATACCAGAATCGCTATTGCAGTAGGCAGCACAGCAGATACAATCGTCCACTTTACACTACCGGTTTCCTTGCGGATTGTCATTAAGGTGGTGGCACAGGGCCAATGCAGCAGACTAAATAACATGGTATTCAGAGCGGTCAGATATGTCCAGCCGTTGTCCGTTAATACTGTCCTTAAGGCTTTAAGGCTGTCATATTCCATCATAGAACCATTGGCCAGATACGCCATTAAAAGAATGGGCAATACGATTTCGTTTGCCGGTAAACCCAATATGAATGCCAGCAGAATAAAACCATCTAATCCTATAACCTTTGCAAAAGGGTCGAAAAATTCCGCCATGTGGGTCAGCAGGCTTGCATCCCCTATACTGACGTTAGCCAATATCCAGATGACCGCTCCCGCAGGGGCTGCGACTACTACAGCTCTCTTTAATACAAATATCGACCTGTCAATCATGGAAGTATACAATACTCTTCCTATTTTTGGCACTCTGTAAGGCGGAAGCTCCAGGGTAAAGGTGGAAGGAATTCCTTTGAGTATGGTCTTTGATAATAGAAAGGATACTAAGAGAGTAACTCCTATCCCGATTACTATCATAAAGCTTACTGCCAGTGCAGGAACGATACCGCCGGAGGAGCCTGTTATCAGGAATACACTGGCAATAGCTATGAGGGTGGGGAATCTGCCGTTACAGGGGACAAAATTGTTGGTTAATATCGCAATCATTCTCTCTCTTGGGGATTCAATGATTCGGCAGGATACGATACCTGCGGCATTACAGCCAAATCCCATTATCATCGTAAGGCACTGCTTACCATGGGCACAGGCTCTCTTAAACAGGTGATCCATATTAAAGGCGACTCTTGGCAGAAAGCCTAAGTCTTCCAGAATAGTAAAGAGCGGAAAAAAGATTGCCATGGGAGGGAGCATAACAGATACTACCCAGGCCAATGTCCGGTACAAGCCAAGAATTACAACTCCGGTCATCCAGTCAGCTACATGGAGAAAGTGAAAAAGCTGTATAAACTTATCTTCTAATCCGAATAAAAAAGCAGCTAAGAGTGCCGACGGAACATTCGCTCCGGCTATGGTAATCCAAAATACTACCGCCAGGCATAAAAACATAATCGGTATTCCAAATCGCCTGGAAGTGACTATATTATCAATTTTTCTGTCCCTCTCATTGGAGGCACTTTCCTCGTTCATGTATTTTCCCTTTAGCTCTTCTATCTTACGATAGATGGCTTCGGATATTTCATCCCTTAGCATCTCCTTCTCAAACTGTACTTCTCCCACATTAATTCCTGCGGCCTGAACCGTTTCCTCCAAACGTTCGCCTCCAATATGGGAAGCCATCGTCTGATAGAGTTTTTCATCTCCGTCTAACATCCGAAGAGCCAGCCATCTAGCCGGGACTCCGTCACAGATATCCGAAAGCTTGGAGTGCAGTTCATGGATATACTTTTCTACCTTAGGACTATATTCTACCAGCTTCGGAGCCGGTGTAACCTCCCCCCTTGCCACTTTGATAACTGCTTCTTTTAGCTCTGTCATGCCTATGCCGCTTCTGGCAGCACACATAACCACCGGAATTCCGAGTTCTTTTTCAATCCCTTTTCCATCAATATAAATTCTTTTCTTTTTTGCTTCATCTATCAGATTAATGCATAACACAACCTTAGTCGTAAGCTCCATTACCTGAAAAGCCAAATTTAAGTTACGTTCAAGACAAGTTGCATCAGTCACTACAATTACTGCATCGGACCCGCCAAAGCAAATAAAATCCCTGGCGACCTCTTCTTCTACCGAAGAGGCAAAAAGTGAATATGTTCCCGGTAAGTCTACCAGTATATTTTCTTTTCCTCCGTAGGTGAACTCTCCTCTTGCGTTGACAACTGTTTTCCCGGGCCAATTGCCGGTATGCTGATGCAGTCCTGTAAGCTCATTAAATACCGTGCTCTTTCCGGTATTGGGGTTCCCCGCCAAGGCAATGACATACTGTCCCTCTTTTCTCTCCACATGATAGAGATCCGTCATTGCACTATTTTGGGTCGATTGATAGGTTAGACCCATGATATTCCTCCCTTTATTTCAACAAATGGTTTCTGGCTTCACATGAAGTTTGATTCAAAACTTTCATTGGCTCAAACTTGTGTAGGATATATGCGGCTTTCGTCTTCCCGCTATTCGATGACACTGATCAAATCTGCTTCTTCTCTTCGCAGTGCAATCATGGTTCCTCTGATACCGTAAACTGTTGGATCACCGGAAGGGCCTCTACGTATAACCTCAATTCTGGCCCCTCTTGTAAGACCAAGTGCAAGCATTCTCTCACGCAATAAATCAGATGCTTTTAATTCCAGGACTGTCGTGTGTCTTCCTACTGATATATCTGTTAGCTTTGTCATAAAATCGCCCTCCCAGGTTTTAGATTAATTTAACTTTCTTAAATAAAACTAATTCCATAGTATGAAGGGTAGAAAAAAAGGTTCCGCATTTGATGAATATTGTTAGAATATCATGTATTTGCTTTTATTTCCCTGTTTTACATCTTGCTTACATCAGATGGGGATTTGCTGTATCCGGTATGTCAAGATTCTTTTTCAATGCAAGCCCTTCTTTGAAAACACCTCCCACCGGCTGCTTAAGGTTATAATACTGCATTCCCATCAATAACAGCGGATTGACTTTGAGTGGGTCTATGGTCCCTTCCGTTAAGCATTCTTCTTTCGCGTAGGTAGATACAATCTCTCCAAAGAATACCTCAAAGCCATGTACGGTTGTGGTCTGGATAACTTTACATATATAATTCATAGGTGCCTCTTCGATTAACGGAACTTCTCCCTGTTCCTCGAATACGGTAGTAAAGAGACTAGACTTATTCGTGCTCTTACCTGATACCATTCCTGCATAATCCGTTTTTTGAACCATATCGGCGGATGGCAGGTTAATACTGAAATAGCCGGATTCTTTTATTCCCATCGTACTATGGTGTGTGCTCTTTAGGGAAATATAGAAAACGGGTTCCATGCATACTACTCCAAAAGCTCCAATAGTTGTATAATTGGCCTGTCCATTAACCATTGCACCAATAATAACCACCGGTGTTGGATTGACCATAGGATAATTTTTTACTGCTATTTTGTTCATAATAACTCCTTTCGTGGATATCAAATCTTTGATTTGATATTCCTTATCCGTAGTTGAAAAAACATCTTATGTTTTTTTCAACCTAACATGTATGTTGTTAAATTAACTGGCCGCCAGTAGGATAAATTATAACGGGAATTCTAAAAAAATATAGACTTTTTCTTACAGATAAGATATCATATGTTTATAGTGCGCCCCAGATTAGTCCTATATTATCTTGAGGCTGTTTAAAAGTCCATTACAGAATTTGCAACAGAATAAGACAGAACTTATAACACCGATGTGAGATATCCCGGTGTTTTTCTTTACCTCTCATTCCGTTTTTGGGTTTGCGGCACGTTGGTACCGGCTATACTTAACCATGAATGAAATTAATAAAAGAAAGGATAAGTGTGAAAGTATGCAGAATATAACTCCCCATCTTTGGTTTGACACAGAAGCATTAGAAGCTGTTACCTGGTATACTGAACTTTTTGAAGATTCCAGTATAACAGAGGTTGTAACTATTCCGGATACCCCTTCCGGAGATGCAGAATCCGTAGAATTCAAGCTTTCTGGTCTTACTATGAATGCCATCAGTGCCGGTCCTTATTTTAAGTTCAATCCTTCTATCTCTTTTATGGTTTCCTGCCGGACAAGAGAAGAAGTGGACAAGCTCCACGGGGCATTTATGCAGGGCGGAAGTGAGCTTATGCCTCTTGGCGAATACCCCTTTAGTGAACATTATGCATGGGTGGCGGACCGTTACGGATTGAACTGGCAGTTAATGTACCAGCCAGAGGAGGTATCACAGAAGATCAGACCGGTTCTGCTGTTCACGTCAGATGTATGCGGAAGAACCGAAGAAGCTCTCTCTTTATACGGCTCTATCTTTAAAGAATCTCAACTGAAATTTGTAAATCGGTATAAGCAAGGTGAAGCACCTAACAGTAAAGCCATCATCAATTATTCTGAAATCAGTCTCCTGGGAACGGAATTTATATTAATGGATAACGGCTACGAAGGAGATTACACCTTCAACGAAGCAATCTCCTTTATGATTCCCTGCAAAGACCAGGAGGAAATCGATTATTACCATAATAAGCTTTCCTTCGTGCCGGAAGCCGAGCAGTGCGGCTGGGTAAAGGATACTTTCAATGTGTCCTGGCAGATTGTTCCTGAAAATCTTGGTGAAATCTATTTCAGTGGCAGCGAAGAAGAGATTCAACGGGTGACAGCCGCATCTCTTCAGATGCACAAGCTGGATATTGATACTTTGTTAAAAGCCAAAGCCGGAACCCTTTAATAGCAGCAATAACCCTTTTCTTTTAGATTCTGCAAGCTTACCTGAAATTTTGGGTATATAATTATGATATAAGTGCTTGGGCTGCACAGCTTGCAGATGGAAAGGGTGGAGTATCATTATGATAGATGAAATATTGGAGTACAACCGGGCTTTTGTTGAAAAAAAAGAATATGAACAGTTTATCACCAGTAAGTTCCCCGATAAGAAGCTTGCCATTGTCTCTTGTATGGACACAAGGCTTACCAAGCTGCTTCCGGCGGCTTTAGGCCTAAAGAACGGTGATGCCAAATTTATTAAAAATGCCGGCGGAATCATATCCCATCCTTTTGGAAGTGCTATGCGAAGTCTTTTAATCGGAATTTATGAGCTGGGCGTGGAAGAGATTCTTGTTATTGGGCATACCGACTGTGGTGCCAGACATACGGACAGCCATAAGCTTCTGGAAAAGATGAAAACACGTGGAATCTCCCAAGAGAATATTAATATGCTGGAATATTGCGGCATTGATTTTAATTCCTGGCTGGGAGGCTTTAAGAATCTGGATGAATCCATCAAAAAGTCTGTAGAGCAAATCAAAAAACACCCCCTGGTTCCAGAAGGTGTTATTGTACATGGCTTGATAATCGATTCTCTGACAGGTGAACTGACCCCTGTTATCTGAACCGTCTTATAAGTTATATCTAGTTGCTGGAAATTACTCGGGACCAACCAGTCTTTTCTCACCGGTAATTTCCTGTATGGGTTTAATATCCTGGGTTACCTCCAGTACTCCGAGGAATTCTCCCCCTTCGCTGCGAACTGCGAAATAACGGATTAGAATATATTTATCCTTCATCTTAATCCAAAAGTCCTCATTATCCTTCTTACCGCTCTTAAAATCAGCTACCAGCTGCTCCACAATATGCACACTGGCCGGTGGATGACAATTGGATACATTCCGTCCGATAACAGCTTTTGTACGCGGGAATACTCTGTCAGGACCCTGTGAAAAGTATTTCACCACATCATTCTTATCTACAAAGGTAATATCAAAGGGCAGCGTATCCAGCATGCGGACAAGCTCTTCTAAGTGGAATACACCTGTTGGCATCGTTATAACACCTGCCTGGCTTTTCTCCTCTTTGACAGCCGGCTGGTATTCCTCCACCGGATTCCATGCCGGAACCTTCTCTACCAGGTACCCCAGTTCACCGCTCTCTGCGGCAATCTTCTTCCATTCATCCTGTGTAAGTGTTTCTAAAAGCATGGGCAGCAGTATATTCTCTTCCTTAAAAATCATTTCTGTAATTTTTGTGATAGCCTCTTCTGCTTTTTCCTGTATCTGTACCCACTCCAGGTTGTTCAGATTATTCTGCAGTTCTTTTATCATGTCCCGGATTTCATCATCTACACCCCACATTACTTTAGGCGGTGCGGTAATCCCGTACTTTTCCATATAAGGAAAGATAAGATTCTCCTTTCGCAGATAATGAACATCAATGGAAGATAACTTTTGAAGGCCGTTAGCAACATTTGATAGGTTTTCTTTTGTATCCTCTTTTAAGTAAGGTCTTAATTCCTTTTCTATGATTTTCTCAATAACGCGATTTTCTCTGATTAAAGTATTGGCCGGATGCCCCGGTATCTGGGTCTGGTCTGTGGGCTGGTGAATTTCTTCAATGGAACCCT
This sequence comes from Anaerocolumna chitinilytica, assembly GCF_014218355.1. Taxonomy (NCBI): domain Bacteria; kingdom Bacillati; phylum Bacillota; class Clostridia; order Lachnospirales; family Lachnospiraceae; genus Anaerocolumna; species Anaerocolumna chitinilytica. Next base: position 161,401 of record NZ_AP023368.1, on the reverse strand, counting down.
TAAAAACAGCTGCATGTACATCACACAGACGCTGTATTTCCTCCACAGGAAGACCTCCGGCCATCAAAGCTCCTTCTGCTTCTGATATTTCAGTTGCCGAAACCCCTTGAAAAGCTGCTTCAAATATACCTTTTACTTCTTCTACCGTCTTACCTTCATGGAGCTCCGTAATCACCTGCTTTAGTACCTTTTGCCGATACTCTCTGTTGTTAATACTCTCGCTCATAGTACATCCTCCTTTAATCTATCTATTCTTTGATATCATAACCTTTCTCAATCAACTTTTCTTTGAGGATAGAAAGGTCTATTTTCTTCATCTGTGCTCCTTTGGGCAGGGTCATAAATCTTCCTGCCGTCATAAGCATTCCGGGTTTCGTAATATCCGTAAACCCTAGTTCTGAAAGTATTTCAGGCAGTGCATCATCGCTGCTGCACAGTTCATAAACTGATTTATTTAAATCTATTATTTTCTTTTCCATAAGTACTTGTCCTCCAATCAGATTATTGACGGTTAAATATTCTTTAAGCAGTAATATGTAAAAAACCCATAATTACTTTCCTGCGAAATTTATACCCTTAATATATCAAAACATTGAGCTGCATTCGGTGATTTAAATCATTATCCAAATAAATAATAATCTGTTAGGGAAACTCTGAATGTTTTAATAATAACTTCATACACTTGAACTTAAGCAGGTTTCACGTATCATATTAAAAAAGCTTGACTTGTAGTTAACTCTATGGCGTATACTAGAAAGTAATAAATATCCAGTTTATGGGTTTCTGGCTAAAAACCCAAATAATCAGAAAAAGGATGCAGCATATGAATTTTAATTATTTTATCCCTACGAAATTACTATTTGGCAAGGGCCAGCTTAATAATCTTCATTTAGAAAAACTCCCGGGAAAAAAAGCCCTTATTGTGATTTCCTCCGGAAAATCAATCCGGGAAAATGGATATTTGGACAGGCTTGAGAAAGAACTTGTCCTTGCAGATGTTTCCTATGCCGTATTTGATAAGATTCTTCCCAATCCAATTAAATCCCATGTAATGGAAGGCGCTGCCTTTGCAAAGAAAGAGGGCTGTGATTTTGTCATCGGCCTTGGAGGCGGCAGCAGTATTGACTCAGCCAAGTCTATTGCCGTTATGGCAGCTAATGAAGGAGACTATTGGGATTATATTGGCGGTGGCAGCGGAAAAGGACTTCCCGTACCTAATGCCCCCCTTCCTGTAGTAGCTATTACTACTACGGCTGGTACCGGTACGGAAATTGATCCCTGGACTGTTATTACGAAAGAAGATACAGAAGAAAAGATCGGCTTTGGCTATGATAAGACTTTCCCGGTTCTCTCCGTTGTCGACCCGGACTTAATGCTAACCGTTCCGCCCCACCTGACCGCTTATCAGGGTTTTGATGCCTTATTTCATAGCACTGAGGGGTACATCAATAAAACTGCTTTTGTTATGAGTGATATGTATGCCTTAAAAGCTATTGAATTAATCGGAAGAAGCCTTCCCTCTGCCGTAAAGAATGGCAAGGATGACAAAGCCAGAGAAGAGGTTGCTCTTGCCAATACTCTATCCGGCATGGTAGAATCCACCTCCGGCTGCACCTCCGAGCACTCCTTAGAGCATGCTTTAAGTGCTTATCACCCAAGCCTGCCTCATGGAGCAGGTCTCATAATGATAAGCCGCGCTTATTATACTCATTTTGCTATGTCCCATAGCTGTGATGATAGGCTTATTCATATGGCAAAGGCATTAGGTAAGAAAGATGCGAAGGAGCCTATGGATTTTGTATATGCCCTTACAGAATTACAGGAGGCTTGCGGGGTTTCGGAGCTTAAGATGTCTGATTACGGAATAAAAGAAGCAGAACTGAAAAAGTATGTGGAGAAGGCTTATGAAACCATGGGCGGGTTATTCGAGGTTGACCCGGCTCCGCTTACAAAAGGAGACTGCCTTGCGATATTAAGGGCGTCTTACCGCTAAAAGAATAAATAGATAAGGGAAGTATTTCTATAACAAAGGGCTGCAGGAATAGAAGGCTCCGGTGAGATGTCTTGACATACTACACTTTTTGAGTGAGGCAAGATATCTCTCCAGAGCTTCCTTTCATGACAGCCCCTTATCTTTTGCTAATGTATCTTTTGCTAATGCATCTTCTGTTAATGTATCTTTTGCTAATATATCTTTTGTTAATGTATCTTTTGTTAATGTATCTTTGCTAATTTAATTTTCTTAAATAATCCGCATACCAGAATATAACCTCACCAATACGGTAAAGCTCCGCTTCTTTACTGGTACTGCGCCATAGTTTCTTATATTCATGATACCAATATTCCAGGCGTACAGCCAGTTCATTAATCTCTTCTTTCTTGATTACGGTATCACAGCCGGATACGACCCCGCCGATTTCATTCCACAGCTTAATGCCTTCTGCCGCCAGAATATAAGCGCCATAAAGACTTCGTTTTTCTCTCTTTGCCCCTGAAATAATTTCATATATCCTTTGAATTGCTTTCTCTAAAAGAGCATTTGCTATTCTTACCTTTTCCAGGGTTATTTCTTTTAATACCGGTGAATAGGGCTCACGTTTAAGCTGCCCTGTTTTGAGCTCCTTAAAGCAGATAACTTCAAACCAGGATACCACAACCGCCTCATCCAGCTGAGAGATAATATGCAAGAATTGCTTTGATGGGTCTCCATATTCCAGATAGGATATAGATTCGTTTAAAGCTTCGAATTCGGGAATATGTTCATTCCACGAGTTCACTGCCCCGTATATTAGGCCAGCAGTAGAAAATTCTGGGTGATTGATGTGCCCAAAGTCACCCCAATCCGTATTTAAAATACCTATGGCTCCATATTTTCTTCCGAAAGAACACATTCTTTTGATGTTATCATAGGAAGTTCTTAAATCATTTATCAGCCGGTTCCAGCCACTGACTCCCGGACATATATACTGTGTTGCCCCAGCCATTGCAAGTTTTTTTGTGCCTTCCTCACTATGGTCAGGCGCATAGCCCCAATTCAAGCAGATAGTTTCCTTCGGCAACTCTTGAATTGCCTCGGGTATCTCACATATGATATCTCCCCAAAACATGGGTATTTTTTTCATAGAGATAATAAATGCACAAATCCGTTTCAAAAAGATAATATACATTTCATTGGTCCCGATTTTATCTGAAAGGCCCTTACTTCTCCCTTTTCCAAGGTCAAAGGTCTCATCTGCACAGATGTTAAAAAACTGCGATGAAAATAGGGGCATATATTCTTCTATCATTCTGACAACAAATTGAAAACTTTCTTCTGAGGATATGTCCAGAGTATGATGTGCCATTCGTTCATAAAAAGAGAAGGGTTCCTGATCTGAATTCTCAAGTTCACATAAATGGGCATATGTATGGGTTCGCAAAACCTTATATAGATGGCCAAAGCTTGCAATAGAAGGAATAAGGTCAATATGGAGATTCTTGCAGTAGCTGTCAAATTCAAGTATTTCCTCCGCTGTAAGCGGCGTATCATCACGCCATACTTCACTGAAATCACGGAACAAGAAACTATGTTCAATATACAGCTGCAGCTGATTCAGCTTATAGTAAGCAGCTTTATCTGCCAGTGCTTTCAGGGTTTCCAGCGTTGGTATTCTGCCTCTGGTAATATCATGATAATAACCACGATTCGCCATATCCGGAAAGTCCTTTATCTCAACTCCTTGCAGTACTGCTCCCTGCTCTTTTATAATCTGTCTAAGAGTTTGGATTCCATAAAGAATTCCGGCATTGCTCCCGCCGCTTATTTCCACCCCTAATTCTGTAATAGACAGATGATATTCCTCTGTTTTTAAAGTATTATTAAAGGAGAAAAAGATATTTCCCTCTGTCTTGCTTCCCTTGCTGATAGGACAATCAAATCCCAATTCCTGATAAATAGCTTTTTTCAATATCCGGGCATGTAAAAAGGTCTGGGAATCACTCTCAGGGGATAAAATTATCCTACAGTTATAACATAATCGAAAGCATTTCTCCCCAGTAAACTTAATACAAACCGGCTCAGGTATTAAATACATTCTATCTCCTTATTCTGCATTACACTGCTGTTGTACTTTATAGTAATCCATTCGCCGGGGTTTTGTATTGCCCATCTGCCGGCCTGCTGCATTGCCATAATCTCCAAGGTCTCTTCCTTGGCAACCGGAAGCTGCTCCCTGTCTTGAAAGAAATGCAGTAATTTATTCATAAAATTCATATAGTAGTCCGAAACAGCAATTTCCTTAATACCCTCTCTTTTTGTTGACGCAAATAAATGAAAGGGCATTTTATTGCCTTGAGTAAAGGTACACATTCTGCCCGTCTCATACTGATACAGAATATGAACAGCTTCACCGGACAGATGAGCCTGACACCTAATAGCACCCGGTCCCATTAAAGCTTCTAACATCTCAAACTGATGAATCGAATAGTTTACCATATCTCCCGGACCGGTGGTAGAACAATACTCTATTTCCTCTGTCTCCATTTTTTGAAAACTTAAAAGTTCCATGCAAAAACGTTGGGCAGAGCAAGTAAACACTGGTGTATGATATTCTTCAGCTAACCGGAACATTCTGGCTGCCGCCTCAAAGGTAGGAGCAAATGTCTTATCACAATAAACCGGTTTTCCGCTCTTTAACGCTTCCTGTGCCAATGACTCATGAGGCAGGCAATCATCCGCGCACATTACCATGATAGCATCCACACTCTCAATGAGCTCCTCATAGGTTTTACAATGAATACAATTATATTTTTCGCACCAGGCCTCGGTCGTTAAGCCATATACGGCATCCGGATGATCCATTTCTGCAAAGGCATGTGTTACTTTGGCATCTATCCCGTATAACTCTGCTGCCAGCAGAAGATACTCCGGATAATGATTGGAATGCCAATTATCCAGGTATTGATCCACAAATCCTATTTTTATCATCACAACCTCCATGCTGTAAAAGATATGTTATCTTTCATTCTGATATATTTTAGCCAGCAGCCATAGCCACCTGCAGGCAGAAGAGGTCCAAACCTCTTTATATGTTGCATTATTGTTATGGGGCCAATAGGGAATATCTTCATTTTCATTTGTCTGAATACCTACCGGCAGTTCTCCTGTCATTTCACCAGGCATAACCGCATATTGCTGAGCGTAACGTTCCCCTTCCCCATACATCAGGGACTGATGAAAAGGATTTCTGCCGCCAATCCAATAAAGCTGTTCTTTGGCAAATGACAGCAATTCCTTATCCTTTAGATATGCTCCTGCTACGGCAGCTCCCTTACCCATGGCAAGATGGATAGCCGTATTCCCGCGAAAAGAGAACCAGACCGGAAAATTACGAACATAATAACCGTCCTTTAATTCAACTCCCGCTTTAAGCTGCTTCTGATAATTAACCTTCTGTTCCTCGTAATCCACCAGAAGATGCATTATTTTAAAAGTGTCCTTATATTCTGTTTCACTTTCATGGTATAAGCCTGCCGGTATCATATGATAAGGACTAGCATATTCCATTAGTTGTTTCAAATACTCCCCGTAAAGCTGTATACCCCGCTCCCACTTCGGTAAATCCGAATGTTCCGGCTGAGAAAGGCATAAGCGCTCCAGTGCCTCTATAAACATATACTCCCTTGATTGATGGCTGTAGTGAACAATTTCCTTCCTGCTCTCATCCCGATAGAAAAACCCGGTAAATTCACCGGCCTTTACCTCCTGCTCCTGACAATTAAGAAGTCTCTCTCCGTACAAGGCAGCCTTGCCACTATAGACTTCATCCTTCGTCTGCTCAAAAAGAATAGAGGAAGTCCAGACAATTAAGGAATAGTACTGGGATTTTGAAGAGGAGTAGGTATGCTCCCACATAATCGGCAGCTCCATCCCCACTTCTTCAAATCGGTTAATGCCAAAGGTATAATCTTCTTTTGCTGCCTCCAGGCATTTCCAGGCAAGCTCTTTGTCCTTATCCGCCAACAATTTGGAGGCCACTGCGCAAATCCCGCTGCACAGAAGATTTTCGAAGGCATGGTTATGACAGCGCACCTCCACATCATCCTCATCCCCGATACGATTGTTGGTCCAGCGAACCAATCCCGCACTGGTGGCGCGGTACCCGTCTCCGAATCGGCTGTTCAGGACAAATTCCAGTCCCCACATAGCTTCTTCCAAAAGACGTTCTTGAAGCAGGGTTCCATAAATATCCTGCTCAGTTTTGTGCTCTTTTATCTTTTGTTTTTCAAGGGCGTCTGCCATCTCTAGCAACGCCAGGGTTACCTCTGCCGTATGAATCAACTGCTGTGACATATCCCCTGCATCATGCCATCCTCCCCCAAAGGACAGGAGCGTTCCATTATGCTTCGCCACAACATCCTGATGACATTTTCCATGCTTTCCGGGAACGGGGTAACCGCATCTTTCACAGAATATAAAATTAATTACCTTCCAGAGAGCTTCCTCGAAAGCATTTTCAGAAATAGGAAAAGGTCTTGTCTCCAATCCATCACAGCGGAGAATATAGGTTCCTTCTTTCGTTACCTCGGAAAAATCCATGATAAAATATTCTGACCCTTGAAAGACCTGCTGTCTTACCCTGTCTTCATAAATTATCTTATGGGTATCTGCCTCCAAAAGTTGAAACGTCTCTGATTTTCTAGCAGTAACTGCAAATTTTTTGCCGATACTAAAGTAACCGGAGGAAGAATATGAGATTTTTTCAGTACTGCAGAGCCAACCTTTGTCCGGCTCCGGTTCCATTACCTTTTGAAGATATACCTTTCGAATGTAAAAAGTGACCTTATCACCGGAGGAGGTATCTTTTCCATTCAATCTGCAGCTAAAATCCAGTTCTGTGATCTCATCCCTTCCCATACTTCCGAATTCCCAGAGGCATGGGTTCCATTCACCATTTTTCAGATTAACGACATGGGTGCCTTCTCTGTAATATTCATCAGGAACCTTCACTTTACCTTCATTTCGGATTCCTAGATTTAAGTTAACACTGCGTACTCCCTCACAAACCGGCTTAACCTCAAATACCATACAGTGGAATTGCTCCCAATTTTCATGTTCAAGTTCGATTCTAGCATGAACAGTTCCATAAAAAGCACAGTCTCCATCGGGACTCATGGCCTCCGGCCAGCAATAGGTAATAGATGTTCCCATAAGCTTAATCGTCTGTGTGCCATCATTTGTTTCAACTGAAACGGTTCCTTCTCCGCTATGATGCAGTTTCGGATATATAGAGTCCGCCCATATAGGTTTGCGCTCCAAGACCTTTCTTTTTAGCAGACCGGTCTCCAATCTTCCGTCTTCATAAAGGGGTAACGGCCTATGTATAAATCCGCTCTGGATAAGCTCTTTACGAAACTCCTCTTTCATTATCGAATCCTCCTAGCACTCCTTCGTTACAAGTACCTGTCCGGTCACTGCCCATTCACAGCTTCTTAAGAACATGGCTTTAAACTCTGCAGGTTCCAGTGCAATTGTTGTATTTTCCGTCAGACCGTGCCCGGTATAAAAGGGCCAGACATGGCCCAAGATAAAGTTAACCGTATTACCCTTGCCGTAATTTCCAACCGTTAATACCGGTTCTTCATATCCGGTTCCCGTATGACCCCATCTGGATATCACTTCAGGATCAGAATAAGCGGTTGCAAGTACTTGCACCGGAACATTCCATGGGTTTTCCAGCCTGCAGAATAACTCGTCGGCTGTCCGGAAATTACCGACACCCTCTGTAATTGGATGTCTCCCTTTATCAGGCAGGTCTGATATCGTAATATCCCAGTAATTAAAATCACCGTGAGTTGCCGTCTCCCGCCACAAAAGCCCGATCATCTTCTCTATCTCAGGATTATTTCCAAAGCAGGGATGCAATCCGTGGTAGAATAAAACACCCTTCCCCTTCTTTACTTCTTCTGCCAGACATAACTCTATTTCCCTGTTAGACCAATACTCATCAGAGCAGAGAAAAATAAAAAGATCTGTCTTAGCTGCTTTTTCTTTGTTGAGCATATAGCTTTCAATGGAATATTCTGCTCCGGGATAGGTTCCTGCGGCTTCCACAAAAAAGAGCCCGGTTTCATTAAGCCAGCGGCTTAAAATCGTACATACCCGGTTTACATCATGTCCCATTGGACTTACAAATATCACTGCATTATATTTACACACACTAACACCCATGCCCTTTCCAACGCAATTCTACATACATACTCTAATTATAGCATTGATGCTGCCTCTGTATCCAATAAAACTTCACAGTTTGGATGCAGTTGTAATACAGATGCCGGAATATCAACGGTAACCGGCCCCTGAAGTGCCTTTTTGATAATCTCTGCTTTTTGTCTTCCCTTTGCAATAAGGACAACCTTTCTCGCCTGCATAATGTTCTTGATCCCAAGAGTCAGACCCCCAAGATAATAATTCTCGTCTACCTTGGTCTCCCTGCGAACTTTTTCCTCAAATATCGGATCCATTGGAGAGACCCAGGTCGTACTTTCAAAGGGTGTTCCCGGTTGATTGATACCGATATGCCCATTCCAGCCAATACCAAGCATCTGAAGATCAATCCCGCCCGCTGCCTCTAATGCCTGATCAAACTTTTTACACTCCAGTTCAAAATCCTCACTAAAAGTCGGCGGCATAATAAAATGTTCTTCCGGAATATTTAAGGAATCACACAACTGGCTTTTTATCATGGCATAGCAGCTGCCGGAATAGGTTCTTGGCAGATTAATCAACTCATCCACGTTAAAAACCTGTACCTTCGACGTATCAAAAGGATTCATTTTGTATATTTCGCTGACAATTCGATGCATATTCATAGTAGTCTGCCCGGTTGAAAGCCCAATCAAGCTCTCCGGCTTTGACAGCATCTGACCGATAATTTTCCATGCTGCTATCTGATCAAACCTTTGTTCATTTTCTGCAATTATTATATTCATACTAATTCTCTCCTTAAATATATTATTTTTGATGTTGAAGTCCAATTAGTCCGATTGCGCCAGCACCTATCAATCCGACAAATCTTGGGTCGAAGCTGGATAAAATAACTCCGTTTTTTACACCGCGCATGGTTGCTGGATTCAATTTTTCTTTGATTCTCGGCAGAAGCCAGCCGTCACTAACTAAACCGCCACCCAAAATAATCGTATCCGGATCTGAAACTCTTACCATATTCATAATTAAATTAGCTAATTGATCTTCAAGCTGTTGGGTTAATTTATGGCATAAGGGGTCGCCTTCCTCCGATAAACGAAATACTTCAGCCGCATTGACTCTGTTTCCTTCACTCGGTCTGCTAAGCTTTGTTTCAAAATCATCATATAAACAAAGCGCCTGGGCATGTAAACCCGACCCGGAGGCGAGACTCTCAACACATCCCTTTCTGCCGCAAATACATTGGTTTTCTCTTGTGAGATCAATCACACTATGCCCAACCTCACCACTGTTGTTATTTGCTCCCCGAATTAATCTTCCTTCTGATACAATTCCTGCGGCTATGCCGGTTCCGATATTTAAGTAGATAAAATTCTGGCTATCCTTACCATGACCAAATATCATCTCCGCACCAGTTGCACATTTTACGTCATTATCTATATAAGCGGGTATATTCAATTTCTCTGAAATAAGCTTCCCAAGGGGAATTGGATTTGTCTCTATATGGTCCATTGATTTCCATATCCCGTTTTCATAATCAACTACACCCACAACGCCTGCGCCAACTGCTGCCGGAGATCCTATAAATCCAACTTTGCTGATATAGTCGTTTAAACACTCCAGAACTCGGTCCGCTGCTTCCCTGTGATTCTTAATACCGGTTTCATACCTTTTCATCCCCAATATGTTCCCCTGCATATCAATCTCACCGATTAACAGCTTTGTACCTCCAAAATCACAACCAATAAAACTATCCATATTTCCCTCCAAAGATAAGTATCCTATAAAATAAAGGCTGTCATATTAGCATGATTGCAACGATAGTACATGACTATTTCTGGCAGCCTTTCTTTCTCTATTTATTTACATTTGTATTACATTATTTTTTATTAAACTCCTGCATCTGGCGTTCTACTTCCTTCATATAATCCTCGATGCCGGCATTGGTTAAAGCATCACGGTACTGTTTTACGGCATCTGCCGGATCACCCGCTTTACCGAATTGAATTGCCGGAAGCCAGGTGGTTCCAGCCTCATTTATTGCTGTTACCTGTGCATTCATATTAGAAGTATCTACAATAAAGGAACCCCAGGGATTCATTCGTGTCCAAGGCTTAATCATAGCATTAATTTCATCGATTTTGTCTTTATATGGATTAAATTCCGGCACTTCAAGAGCATCATTTCTGGTACTCCACATATCCCAATAATAAGAATCCTTCTCTTCCTTGTAGCTGGCAGGCTTTTCACGATATCCGTCTTTATTGATAACGTATTGCTCTCCTTCAATACCATACTGGGTCAAACGGTAAACTTCAGGATCATATTGAAACAAGTCATACATCATAAGAGCTCTTTCCGGGTTCTTTGCATTTGCAGTAATGGAGCAGGCATCCTGGGTTACAACGTCAGAAATCGCAAAACCTCTTTTTTCATCAAAGAAAAATCCGCCTAACTCAGCCTTCGGATTTTCCTTTGCCATCTCCTGGAATAAAGGATAATAGTTAGCTACGTTAACACTGTAGAGTCCGGAGTTTCCTGCAAGAAACGCAGCTTTTGTATCAACGGTAGTTGACATTACATCATTGGGCCAAAATCCTGCATCGCCCCACTCCTTCATTTTCACAGCAAAATCAAGAAATTTATCATCAAATACCGGTGAAACGGAAGTCCAGGGTTCATCGATACTTTTATTTGTTACCGGTACTGCCATACCTACGCTGCCGGCACCTAAAACATAATCGGTATCCTGGCGCAGCCACATAGCATATAATTCATTGGAGCCTGCACTTCCGCCTACATTGTATGGAATTACACCCGGTTTATTTGCTAAAATCGCTTTGCAGTATTGTTCTAATGTATCAGTGGAGTCCACTTTATCGATTCCAAATTCTTTTGCCCAGTCTGCGCGGTAAACGAATAACGGAGTGGATAATTGCCATTTTCTATGTTCCGGCAGTGCAACAATTTTCCCCTTGTAGGTACAGCCTTCCCATTCTTCCTTTTTCGTATCTGCCCACAACTGGGGTGCGTAATGGGGAAGCATCTCTGTCAGGTCCATAAATGCACTTTTTTCTGCATTGTCCCATAAATTCAACCAGGTTGAACTTGTGAATATAAGATCAATATCGCTGCCGGAAACCAATTCCATCTGGTATTTTGTAGCATAGTTATTCCATTCAATCCACTGAATATCCAGCTCTGCATTCAGCTTTTCCTTAAAGATCTTATTTAGCTGTTCCAGCACTCTTTTGTCAGCGCCACCCTTTGGGGGGTCACCTAAAACTAACATCTTAACGGTAACAAATTTTGAGGTATCAACTTTCCCGTCTATGACAGGCGTATTTCCGCTGGGACCTTTATATTTATTCTGTCCGGCAGCATCCCCTGATTCTGTTGTTTTGCCTGTAGTTTCCTTTGAATCGGATTTACCGCAGCCCGTAAAAGAAAAAACTATCAGAACGAATACTAAAAACATTGAAATCCATCTTTTTTTCATTTTATATCTCCCATACTATAGTTTTTGAATCTAACTACTTTATATTGAACCCCAATCAATCCAGCCAACCTGCGCACAATCGGTCAGACCAAATGGAATTTTCAATAACTTATCCTTTCACGGCTCCAACGGTAATACCGGATATAAAATACTTTTGTACCATGGGATACGCAAGGATGATAGGTCCCGTGGCCAAAACAGCCGTTGCCATCTTGACTGTTTCTAAGGGCAGGTTCTGGGCTAGAATATTACGTCCTGCCATGGAATTTTTTAGATATTCCGCTCTGTTAATAAGATTGTAGAGCAAAAGCTGCAGAGGTCTGTAAGCAACACTGCTATCCAAAAATAACATGGAATTATACCATTCATTCCAATAGCCTAATCCGATAAATAAACCGATTGTAGCAAGTGCCGGCTTTGACATTGGAAATATTACTCTTGTGAAAGTTACAAACGGAGATGCACCGTCGATATTTGCCGCTTCACTGACGCTATGAGGAATGGAGTTGCGAATAAAATTCTTCATCATAATGATGTTCCATGCACTAAGAAGGGATGGTAATAATATCGCAAGGTAATTATTCTTCAGATGAAGATATCTCGTCATTAAAAGATAAAACGGTACCAACCCGCCGGAAAACAGAGTTGTAAAAAACAGAAATAACGAGACTTTATTTCTGCGCTGGAAATCTGGTCTTTGCAAAACATATCCGGTCATAGCAGTAATAAATAATCCCAAAGTGGTTCCAATAATCGTTAAGAGTACCGTTACAATATAGGAACCTACAATTTCATTGCTTCCACCCAGAATAATCTGATAGGCATAGACTGTAAATTGTTTCGGCAGCAAATGATACCCCTGAGTAACTAAGACTTTTTCATTTTCAAAAGAAGCCGAAACCATGATAAGAAAGGGCAGCAAACATGATATGGCTAGAAACGAAATAAATAAATATCCAATAATCCGGATAATCCGGCCCGATAAATCACCCTTTTTTTTGTTTTTCTTCATTATTGGCTCCCATCTGCGTACTTTAACGCGTACATAATTAAGGGCTGTTCTGTCCTAAAATAATGCATAGTCGGGCTCTATCTTTTTCACAATCATATTGGTGGTCATTACCAGGACAAAACCAAATATGGATTGTACAAAGGATACCGCTGCTGCTGTGCTGAATTGAAAATTATTTGTCATTGCCCGGAACACATAGGTTTCAAGCACATCCGTAGAATTATGTAATACCACATTACTGCTGCCAACCATATTGTAGAATAAATCAAAATTCCCTCTTAGTATTCCTCCAATTGACAAAAGAACTAAGATAATAAATGTTGGTTTCAGGCTGGGTAAGGTAATATAACGTATTTTCTGAATGGTACTGGCTCCATCTACCTGCGCTGCTTCCAGGATTTCATGGTCCAAACCGGTAAGTGCTGCAAAATACACAATAGAACCATATCCCGCTCCCTTCCACAGGTTTACGATTACTAATATTGCCGGCCACACGGATGGCGTAGAGTAGATTTGTGCTTCATTTCTACCCAGGCTCATTAAAAAATGATTTAAGATACCGTTGGTACTATTAAAAATTGCAAAGCTAAACAGACCAACCAAAACATAGGAAATGAAATTTGGTAAAATTAAAAGTGATTGAGACAGCTTTCGGAACTTTTTATTACGGATTTCATTCAGCAATACCGCTATTGCTATCTGAATGAGATGGCTGGTAACCAGAAAGGCAAGGTTATACAAAACTGTATTTCTAATCAGCACTCCCAGTTTTCCAGACAAAGTAATAAATTTCAAATTATCCAGTCCTATAAAGGAACTTCCAAAGATACCTTTGTTGTAGTTAAAGTTTGTAAAGGCTACATAAATACCAGGCATCGGAAGATAAGCAAATATCAAAAAATACAAAATTGCAGGAATACACATAATCAGAAATGCCTGATCCTTGCGCAGAGAGACTGCCCACTTTCCAAATCCCTTCTTTTTATCTGCAGATTCTTTTTTACTTAATTTCATTTATCCATCACCCCTTTCGTTTTTTGTAAACGTTTTCACAAGCAGAAATATATCACACGGATTTTTGATTGTCAATAGTGAGTTCAGAATTATTTTTGTAATATTTATCACTATAATTCGATATTATCATTGTCTTATTGGCTACTTTTAAGAGTTTCTTACATTGAAACAAAATAAAATCTTTGTGAATATTTGAAAACGTTTACATTGTCATTGATTTTTTTTAAGGACTATGCTATATTATTGATAACGAGAATAGAAATGAACGCTTATGAATCATATATGATAGATTTGCCATAGAAAAGCAGACTGCAGAAAGGATGTAATAATTGGGAGACAAAGAACATATCACAATAAATCAAATAGCCGATGAAGCACAGGTATCAATTGCCACAGTTTCCCGTGTCATGAATGGAAACACCTCTGTCTCAGCAGAACGCCGAAAGCGTGTTGAAGAGGTGATTCAGAAATACAATTTTTCTCCAAACGCACTAGCCAGGGGGTTAATCTCTAAGCAAACAATGACTATTGGTGTTGTTCTGCCTGATATTTCTAACCCGTATTTTTCATCTATGTTCTTAGAAATCGAGCGTTTTTCCTTAGAGGCCGGTTACACCCTGCTTCTTTGTAACACCTTGTTTGGCGGTTCTTCCCACGGAATTCGTAATACCAGAGATGAGGCGTATTACTTTCAGATGTTAGTAGAAAAACAGGTGGACGGAGTCCTTATTATAGGCGGTCAAGTGGATTTAGTTACTGTAGATGTGAATTACAAGCAAGCGTTAAAAAGATTATCCGACCAGCTTCCCGTTGTTGTAATTGGTAAAGAAATAGAAGATACAAATTGTGTGTTTATACATCCGGAAACCGGACAGGGAGTTACCCTGGCAATAAATTATCTTTACATGCTCGGCCACAGGCAAATTGCCTTTGTAGGCGGTCAGCCTAATGTAACTATTACAGATATTCGTGTAAACGCTTACAAAAGCGCCTTAAAGGAACTTGGCTTATCCGTCGACGAACGGTTGATCTCCCTTTCCGATTATTATTCAAAGGACGGATATTCAGCTATCAATACCTTAGTCAGCAGAAATGTACCTTTTACAGCCTTTCTGGCTATTAATGATAATGTAGCCATCGGCTCGGAGCGTGCCTTGCAGGACTTGTCCATAAAGGTACCGGAAGAAGTTGCTTTCATAAGCTGCGATCAATTTGAAAACGGAGAATTTCATATCCCAAGGCTGACAAGTATCAATCAGCATCATGATTTACTAGGTAGACTGGTAATTAATACTTTAATTAACATTATCGGAGGGAACAGCAGTCCCCCAAAGTTTTCACTGGCACCGGAATTGGTAATTCGAGAAAGCTGTGGTACTCATCTTGGTATCAAGCGTTAACTAACTAAGAAAGGAACTAACATGAATCGTACAGAATATTTCAAGACACTAGAACAAATTTATGAAGACCTGGAGAATCCTAACGGCAATTTTCAGGCATCCTACCCTACCTCCCAAGAAGAGCTGGAAAGCCTTAAAAAATATGCCGCAGTATCTCTTATGGTTACTGACCGTTATTATAGTAATTTATCTAAACTGATGTCGGAGCACAATACTTTATAAAGTTGTTGAGCATAGCAAAAGTACTCTGGTTTCCTTATCTTTACGAATAAACGGACACCAGAGCACTTCTTTATTTTAACAATCTTATACTTTTTTTATTACTCCTTTTTATTACTACCTTTTTTATTATATCACTTTATTATAACGTATATTATCATATCCTTTTTACCGGATACCGAAGAATAGTCTTCCTGCTTGAAGGTGTTCCTTTTCGAGGGTCAGAAAGATATATCTCGTGATGTTTCCTTTCCTCCGATAAATCGAACACCATACCATTAGTCTCTATGAATTTTCTCATTTTTTCAAGTGTCGCCGGCTCATCATCATAACTTCCAAGATGCATGCACTGTACACATAAGCCCTCTGTAAATGATACAAATCTTGCCTTTTCCAATAACATCTGGGGCTTCTTCCTTCTGGTAAGTTCTAATGCAATTTTAAAAACTGCCTCATCCACAAATTCAGGCTGACGAATCAT
The DNA here is from genome assembly GCF_014218355.1 of Anaerocolumna chitinilytica. Taxonomy (NCBI): domain Bacteria; kingdom Bacillati; phylum Bacillota; class Clostridia; order Lachnospirales; family Lachnospiraceae; genus Anaerocolumna; species Anaerocolumna chitinilytica. The sequence goes on along the minus strand of NZ_AP023368.1, from coordinate 145,591 downwards.
GGATGTCCAAACAAACTTTGATTTCTTATTAACATCGTAGTCTTCATTGTCTTCTATTTCCCAGAAGCCCTCCAGGGGAGGTACCACATATTCAAAATAACCAATCGATTCCTCTTTTTTCAAAGACATCTTAATTGTATAGGATAATGCATAGAGAATCTCCACTGCCTGCTGATACTCCCCATCAGGCTCATTGGGATCTCCGTGTCCATCCACCTGTATGAAATTCATTTGGGGAACTTCAATCGCGGTAGGAACTGTCCCAGGCTGATATAACTCTTTAAATGCTTTTTTGTAGTCCACCTTATCCATATCCTGCTCCTTTATTTGTTTAATAAAATTCCTGATTCTATTTCTACTATACCTGATAAAAGAGGACAACTATATGTCATGTTCTAAATTTTTTTCAAAATACCATTCTGTTTGTAGATTTTATCCCTTCAGTTAATTTCTCTCCGGATAGAAGTTTACACCTATAATACCCCTGCATAGCATAGCACTCCAGCTAAATATCTAAACTGCTCTTTCGTTTCAACACCTTCCGCAATTACTGTTATCTCAGATTTTGGGCAATAGAAATTACTTTAAAGCTTAGATACTATCTGCTCCCAAACTGCTGAAAACACATCTCTGCTCTCCAGTGATTGAACTGCCACTACCGCCTCTTTCTGAGGCAGCACTATAACATATTGACCGAACTTGCCGTCTGCTCGGTAGGATATATGATCCGGATTAATCCAGAACTGATAGCCATATCCATTTTCCGGCTCTGATAAGTCTAAGCGGTTGGTAGTTGCTTCCTTCACATAGTCAGCGGGAACAACCTGTTTATTTCCGTATTTTCCGCCGTTTAGAAGCATTTCTCCGAAATTTGCCATCTCATCAATTGTCAGATACAGGCCGTTGGCAGCATGTACATGTCCCTTGGGGCAGAAGGTCCAATCGGGACTTAGGATACCCAAAGGTTTAAACAACCTGTTTCGCAGATATTCCAGTAAGTTCTGACCGGCTCTCTTTTCAATCAGACAACTGACCATATAGGTATTAAAATTACTGTATAGAAAACGGCTGCCCGGTTTATAAAGGAACTTCTGCTGAAAGAAAAATTCAATCCAGTCCTCTGTTGCATATCTCTGTGCATCATCCGCAAAGAATAGCGGCGATTCCAGCCCTGATGTCATAGTTAACATATCTCTTACCGTAATATGAAATAAATTCTCATCGGGATGCTCCGGCAAATATTCTTCAAAACTTAAATATACCTTCTCCTGTAGATCAAGCAGTCCTTCCCCTATAGCAATCCCCGCAGCCGCTGAGACAAAACTTTTGCTGGCAGACCAGGTATTCAGACGGGTTTTAGATTGAAGCCTCTGATACTCCTCTAGTATTTCACCCTGTTTTCTCACCTGTATATAATTAATAACCAGCCTTTCCTGATCTGCATAATTTAAAAATTCCTTCAATAAACCCGACATAACATCCTCCTAATTACTTCCTGTCTTTTAGTTCTTCTTTAAAGATTTCTTTCATCTCTGTCATGGCCTCTTTGCTGGAGATATCAGACGCCTTTATTTCCCCCAGACACATTCTCTCCATCAATCTGATATAGGCTTCTCCCAGTGCCGTGGTTATAAGTGCGGCTGTCCCTCCCGAGATAGCACCGCCAATAATAGTTCCAGCACCCGGAATAAGCTTAAATAAACCAGCCACGATAGACCGCCCTGCAAGAGTTGCTCCGGTAGTGCCAAGAATCGAGGTAATAAAAGAAGCGATGATACCCTTGTCCACTTTCAGGCCAAAGGCCACCGTGATAGAGGCAATCATTGCCACCTGGGTCGGTACAAGCAGTGCCGCATCGGCGAAAGGCACAGGGGTAAAGCCTTCGGCAAAGCTGGCTGTAACCGTAGTAGCAACCACACCTCTTGCATACTTTACCTTCTGTTTAACGGCTGCTCTTTGAACATTCTGGAGGGTGGGGATCAATTCCTCCCCTAACAGCTCCCCCATGATTTCAATCAGCTCCTCACCGCCATAAGCCTTTGCTATATATTCTTCATCTATTTCGTAATCCAGTGCCAATACCGGTACAATAGCACATACCGGCAGATTCAGGCTGTCGATATAGTCCTTGAATTCCTTCGCTTTTTTCTTTGAGAAGGATTTGGTCAATACGATAATAAGAGGCACCTGAATATCTTTATTGTCCTCTGTGAATTCTTTGATCCACTCTATCTCGTCTTCTTCGATACGGTCAGATGCCGTATTGATACAGTACCAGATACAATGAATGCATTTATTTTCATCCTTGGAATATAACCCTTCTTTGATTTTATCTATAATCTCGCCTTTGATCTCCTTCTGGGTATCACGCCCAAGCTCCAGGCCTTTGGTGTCATAGATGGTTAAGGGTACATCCTTTTTCGTAATCATCTGAATATGCTGGGTTACCGGTCTGCCTATTCCCGTCTGTGCAAGCTGCTCCCTGAAGATATAATTAATTAGCGTACTTTTGCCTACTCCCGTCTTTCCGGCAACTATGATATTAAGATTTTTCAGATTTTTAATTTTTTTATTGATTTCAGTAATGCACTGACTGGCTATATCTGAAATATTAAGCTCCATCTTTCCCTCTTCCTTTGCAGTAGATTTCTCTGTTTATAGCTCCTTATTTTTATGGATTCTCATTTTATATATTCTGGATGCCCCTTTTCTTAGCAATTCCGGTATAAATAAAATAACCAAAAAACTGCAGGCAATCCCTGCAATCGTCCACCCGAAGGCTTTCATCGCTGACACCCTCTGTTTTCTATCACTTTGCAATTCGTTCTCAACTATACTTTTTATTGTTCCAATTTGATTTTCTGAAAATGTTTTCTTCATATTAACCTCCATGTGATGGGCTTTCGCCCATGCTCAAATCAAAAGAGAAAATTGTGAAAAGCCTGTTTATCCTTTTATACTGTTCCATATGGCAGACAAGCTTATGCAAAAAGCCTCAAGCCTCTGTAACCAGAAAACTTGAAGCTTTGCTTTTTGTTATTTTCCCATATAATACTTTCAATGTCAACGTGTCAAAGATAAAAAAGAAGTATAAAGCCCCTGTTGTTTCTTAATAGTAAGCATTTATACTTCTTGTAATTTTATTAGGATGTCTTAAAACTATATTATCCTTATTAATTTCTTTCTACCTTCTGCAAGGCATGGAAGGATTATTTTCAGCACCATAGCACACCTTACTCCCACGGATCCAGGCTTCCTCCACACAGAGATACTTTATACATTTTCTTTTACCGAACTTCATGTTACCCCAGCTGTATGCCACATGTATATTGCCATCACTTCCCTGCATCATAACCGGGTACTCATATCTGCCGTTATTAATATCGTTCCATATACCGGTAAACCCTTCTCCCAGTTCAATGATTCTCTGGTAAGGCCAGGTAACTCCTCCATCCTCCGATATAGCAAGGGTGACCGGACATCTCTGGTCAGGCCAGACAGTCTTTTTTGTATCCGCATTAAACGCTACCGGATTATAGATAAGGCCGATTGCTCCGCTTTGAAGCTTGATTGCGGAGATACTGGAGTTATTATTAAGAAGCTCTGTCGCTGTGGGGACACTCCAGCTATCTCCGTTATCTTTTGAGAAGGAAACATAGATGTGGTCCGCAAAGCGGCTTCGAAAGATTGCTGTCAACATACCGGGCTCTGTCTCTACGATATTGGCATGTACTCTTCCCTGGCTCTCGGGTACTGGAACCTCTCTCCAGCTTGAACCCTTGTCATCTGATATCTGCATTACTGTAATATCACTCCCGTTTCGGGAGTCATCGCTAAAGCATATCCAGTTACCAAATATAAAACGACCGTTTGATAGCACCTGGATCTTCTGCCTGCAAAAGGAACCCGGACGCTCAAACATTACTTCTGTCTTACCCCAGGTATAACCACCATCTTTTGAAACTTTTCTTCTAATCTCAGCCGTATACTGAAGATTGAATCCTTCCTCTATCTCCGGGGTCCTTGCAACCTGGGCGGTATACATAAGCCAGATCTCGCCCGCCGGTGTCAGAAAAAGGGATGGGTTCTGTTCAGAACGGGTAGAATCATCGGATACCTTTACCGGTTCTGTCCAGGCACTGGAATCTGCATTTAATCTTGATAATACAATACTTACATCTGCATTTCCCTCATCGGAACCCGCGAACCAGCAGCACAGAAGATCTCCGCCTGGAAGCTCCAGAAGGTCTGCCGCATGACAGCTCTTATATGGCGTATTCGGAATACGGGCTTCGATGGTGTCCATCAATTTATTTCTGTATAGTTTACCATTCTCTTCTATTATCTCGATATCAATATAATTTCTTTCCATTTCAATTACCATACCTTTCCACGAATTTTAACATCACCACCAAAAACTTCATTACAGTCCTGCAATCAGCCTTTCACCGAACCGATTAAAATTCCCTTTTTAAAATATTTCTGTACAAAAGGATAGAGAGAAACAATAGGCAGCATGGCAATAAAAATAGCTGCAGCCTTCATATTATACTGGTTTAGTGTATAACCATTCTTAACGACATTGGTAAACACTGTTCCGGAATTACTGGAAGTAATTACGACGCTCTTTAATATCTGCTGGATGGTTTTTAAATTATTGGATTTTAAAAACATTTGGGGAATAAGATATTGATTCCATAAACTTACAGCATTGAATAATGCAATCGTTGCTACGATTGGTTTGGAAACAGGAAGAAATATTCTGGACAGGGCCTGAATATCAGATGCACCGTCTATAAAGGCAGCTTCCTCCAATTCCGTGGGCAGCCCGTCCAAAAAAGCCTTGGTTATCAGAAGGAACTGCGTATTGATGGCACCTGGTACTATCATAACCCAGATGTTATCAATAAAGCCCAACTTGCTGTACACAATATACTGAGGAATAATACCGGCTTCAAATACCCAAGTCACGATAAACAGGGACATAATAACGTAACGCTGCCTTAAACGGGGTCTGGAAAGGGCATAGGCCGTTATAAAGGTAAATATTACAGCAATAAAGGTTCCGGCTATGGTATATATAAAGGAATTCCTCATACCTGTAAAGATATCGAATTTCGGATTAGTCAATACATAAGAAAATGCTTCCAGATTAAAGCCTTTTGGGAAAAAGCTTACCTGTCCTTTTGTCAGATATGTTCCATCACTTAGTGCTATGAACAAAATATACAGGAAAGGATAGATACAGAATAAGGCAATCAACAATAATACCAGACTGTTCACTATCTCAAATACGGATATTTTCTTCTTCATTTACTGTACACATCCTTTCCGTTAAAATAATCTGGTCTCAGCATATTTATTTGCCGCTTTGTTTGTTAACATTACCAGAATAAAGGCCAAAATAGATTTCAGCAGATTCACCGCAGTTCCATAACTGTAATTGGGAAAACCCGAACTTTCAAAGGCTATACGGTATACATATGTCTGAATGACATCCGCTGTTGAGAATACGCTGGAATTATACATAAGCAGTATTCTGTCAAGGTCTACTGTAAAGATATTTCCTACACTAATAATAAACATGGTAATTACTGATACGGAGATGGAGGGCAGAGTAATACGGAACATTTTGACCCAACGGCCTGCACCGTCCACTTCAGCCGCCTCATACAGTGCCGGATCAATCGAAGTAATAGCCGCGATGTATATAATTGCGGAATATCCAAAGGTTTGCCATACTTGCAAGAATACATACATAGGCCGAAACCATGCCGGACTGGCCTGAAAATGAATTGCTTCTCCACCGAATGCAACTATGATATTATTAATAACACCACTGGTAGGGGAGAGCATTGCAAATAGAATACTGACCATAACCGCTGCTGAAATAAAATAGGGGAGAAAACTTAAAGATTGAATAAATCCTCTGATTTTATTCCTCTTAACCTCATTTAGAAACAGTGCAAATATAATTGGTATAGGAAATACCACTACTAAGGAAAGCAACGCCAGAATGAGTGTATTTTTTAGTAACTTAAGCATATATGGGTCATGGAAAACTTTTAAGAACCATTTTAGTCCGACCCAATCGCTCCCGGTAATTCCTTTAAAGGCACTGAAATTCTCAAAAGCAATTGCCATACCGAATAACGGGCCGAATTTAAATAAGACCAAGCTTATTATACCCGGCACTAACAGCAGGTATAATTGCTTGTTCCTACTTAAGTCTTTTATTATGCGTCGTTTCAGTGGTTTTTTTGCTAAAGGAATTACTGCTGATTTTTTTCTTTTATCCAACGTTTTATTCCTTCCTTTCTATCTCTGACAGGAGAAGCGGAAACGCTTAAGCGTTTCCACATCCCTTGATACTGCCGGCTGTCAGAATGTTTAATTATTTACTAAAGGTGTTCGTGTAAGCTTCTGCCTGAATTTTTTCTATCTGGGATAATCCCATGTTATCCATTTCTTTAATAAAAGCATTCCAATTATCTTTGTTTAATTCTTTGCTGCCGGTGATAAATGCTGTCAAACCTGCAGATTCTCCTTCAAATACGGAAGCTACCAGATTAGTGAGTTCTTCTTCCTGACTTGTTGAGTAGATCAAAGTAGGTCTGTCCAGGAAATTTTCAGTCTTAAAATTACTGTTAGCCGCATCTGCAATAAGCTTGGTATTCCAGCTGTAGAAAGCAGTCTGATCAACCGGCTTGCATACGGTAAATCTGTCGCTTAAGAAAGACCATCTCTTTTCTCCGGCGGCTTTGGATTCTTCCGTTGTATAGTCCGCAATAAACATCTTTGTGCTGTCATTGGTTGTAAAACTTTCTCCTTCTACTCCCCAGTTTGCCAGAGTAATACCTTCTTCACTGTAGAAGTAGTCGATAAACTTCAGGATTGCTGCTATAGTGCTTTCATTGCGGGCACTGTTAACAGCTGTTACACATCCGTTCTGATAAAGTATTGAAGAGGTAACCGGTATGGTTTTTCCACTTGCATCCTGTAAGAAATTCAAGACCTGCATATCATAATTCTTGTTGCCGTCTGCACCTACATTTTGCATAAACCATTCTGCACGATTATAATAATCATAGAAAATACTTGCCTGTCCCTCTAAAGTTTGGGACTCCCAATCACCTTCACTGTTGGTTCCTGCTACCCAAAGAGGATTGATAAGGCCTTCGTCATACCACTTTTTCATTGTTTCAATCCATGTATAAGCCCCATCTGCCTTAATATTAAAAGAGCCGTCTTTTTCATGGTTGTAGTATACACCACCGGAACCATTTGCATCAGCATAGCTTGCTGCCCCGAACCAGGCTGCGAAGCGAAGAGCACTGTCACGGCCTGATAAAGGATAATAGTTCTTGTCTTTCGCACCATAGAATTTCTTTAATGTTTCCATCGCTGCGGTGAAGTCATCAACCGTCTTAACGCTTGCTGGATCAATACCGGCTTCTTTGAACTGGTCTGCACGGTAACCAATTAAATCTGCAAAGATGGGTGATTCTTTCACTAAACCATAAATTGCACCATTATCACTGGATACATAAGACTTATAGTCAGGATTTTTGTCTATGTAAGCCTGCAAATTAGGAGCATACTTTTTGATGTAAGGTGCTAAGTCCACGAAAGCGCCCTGCTCACCATATACCTTAGCCTGAGCCAGATTGACCATAGCCGCATCGGGAAGAGTTCCGCTGGCAATTCTCTCATCTACTTCTGTATAGGTATCGGCAATTTCTTCAGGACCTTCCACATATTCAACATGAATTCCTGTTTTCTCTTCTGCTACATCATACCATTTCAGTTCTTTAATCCAGTCCGCATACTGGGAACGCATAAACATCTTATAAGATGTTGCCGGTGTAACCCCGTCAGAATTTCCGCTGTTATCTGCTGCCTGAGTTGCCTGTGCATCGTTACCGGTGTTGTTATTTGTTTTATTTGTTGATTTGGATGAACCGCAGCCGGATAGTGCCGCAGCCATCATGACAAGTATCAAAGATACCGCCGTCAGTTTTTTCAAATTCCTCATAAAAAATACCTCCCTTAAGCTTTCACTTCTTCTATTATGATCAGTTACCGGACACAGATTATTTTTTTCCGGCAAACCTGATTGCATAATCAATTGCATTAATAAGACTTACTTCACTTGCTGTTCCTGTTCCTGCCTGGTCAAAGGCAGTTCCGTGGTCAACAGATGTCCTAATGATCGGTAAACCCAGTGTTATATTGACGCCTTCCACCGCATCCCATTTATTAAGCTTCCGGTTAAATACAAATCCTGTTACCTTTAGAGGGATATGCCCCTGGTCGTGATACATTGCAACTACCATGTCATACCAGCCTCCTATTGCTTTTGAAAAGATGGTATCCGGAGGCACCGGTCCTTCGGTCTGGATGCCTTTTAGCTTGGCAGCTTCTATAGCCGGAATTATCTCATCTATTTCTTCTCTTCCAAACAACCCGTTTTCTCCGCTGTGAGGATTCAAACCTGCAACCCCAATAACAGGTTTTTCAATTCCCATTGCAAGACAAGCTTTATTGGCAATTTCTATTACCTCCAGAACCCTTTCCTTCCTGACTTTGTCACAAGCCTCTCTTAGCGATACATGGGTGGAAACATGTACAACTCTGAAGTCCTTATGGGCAAGCATCATCGTATATTTAGGTGTATCTGTAAGTTTAGCATAGATTTCAGTATGTCCTGCATAATGATGCCCTGCCAGATTTATAGCTTCCTTATTTAACGGATTGGTAACGGTAGCATCTACCTTACCTTCCATTGCCAGTTCAATGACCTTCTTCACATACTGAAAAGCTGCTTCTCCAGCCATTTTAGATACCTGACCAATAGCAAGCTTCTCACTGTCTGCCAATCCCATGTCAAGTACATCAATCAGTCCAGGCTGAAACACAGCCTCTTTTACATTTGCAATCGGGTGAAGCTGCAGATCAGTAAGCCCTGTATATATAAGTGCTTTTTTTAGAACAGAGAGATCTCCTATTACCACAGGTGCACACCGTTCGTATAAATCCTGTTTACTTAATGCCTTCACCGTGATTTCTGGTCCGATACCGGCAGGATCCCCCATAGTGATTGCAATAATCGGTCTTTTCATTTTAACCTCCATGCTTTTAGCTTTATCTGATACCTAGTACCTTGTTATCCTCCAGCACTTTTTTAATTGCTGTTATCCCTGTATCCGGCAGCTTATGAAAAGGTCTTCTGCAGCTGCCTACCGGGTAACCCAACAGAGCAACGGCAGTCTTCACTATGGTATTAGGGTTTCCATGAACAAAGCACTCTCTGAAGCTGTTTATATTACTCTGGTATTTCTTTGCCGCCTCAAGGTCTCCGTTGATATAGCTTTCATAGATATTTACCATATTTTCAGGAAATACATTTGCACACCCTGAGATAGCACCGGCTCCGCCTGCCAGCAATGTCCATAATATAAGTGCATCATTTCCGCTATAAACAGAAAAATCCATGTTTTTTGTTTTATCGATATATTGAAGCATATTATTAAAATTTCCGCTGCTGTCTTTAATTCCAATGATGTTTTCAATTTTTGCAAGCCTTGCTACAGTATCCGGCTGAAGGACATTTCCTGTCCGTTCCGGTATGTTATACAATATGATAGGGAGCTTTACCTCTCCGGCTACAGCCAGAAAATGCTCATACAATTCTTCCTGTGAAGCCTTTGCAAATGACGGAGTGATGACTGATAATACATCTGCGCCTTGTTCTTCTGCTCTCTTTGATAGCCTTATGGTTTCTTTTGTACTGATACAGCCTGTCCCTGCATAGACAGTTACCCTGCCTTTGACTTCATCTAATACGGCAGACAGCACCTGTTCCTTTTCTTCATATGAGAGAATATATCCTTCTCCGTTAGTTCCCGTTGTAAAAATTCCATGAATTCCCGCATCTATAAGCCGGTTAACCTGATTCCTTAATTCTGCTTCATTTATGCTTTCATCTTCCTTCATGGGAGTGATAATCGGTGCAATAATGCCTTTTAAAAATTTCATTTTAAACCTCCATGCATTACACAAGTTTGCTTGCGATCTACCCTAACCTTCTGCCTCCATTGCTTCCAGATAAAGCATTCTTGCCGCTTCCTCTGTGACTGTCCTTTTATTGTTGACCAGAAGACGCTTTACCTCCAGCCCGTCGTGCACCAACGCTTCCAGATCACTCTTTGATACTCCGTAAGCTTTTAAGGACAACGGTACTTCCAGTCTTTTGATTATTGTATCAATTTCAATTAATAGTAAGTCAGCTTTTTCTTCCTGACTAAGACCTTGTTCCTTCTTTATGACTTCATCATATATTTCTGAAAATTCCTTTAAGCAGGCTTCTTTATTATACTTAAGCACTGGCAGAAGCATCATTGCATTGGAAACCCCATGGGGGATATGGTATCTTCCTCCCAGAGGATAGGATAAGGCATGAACCGCAGTGGTTCCGGAAGCAGTTATCGCTACTCCTGCATAAAATGCTGCTAACAGCATATTATTCTTTTCTTCCACCGCATCCTGCCTTTCGCAGGCAGGTATAATGTTATTAAAGATCAGCTTCAGGGCTTCCATGGCAAACATATTGCTAAAAGGATTTGCCTTATTGGAGGTATAGCATTCAATGCCGTGAGCCAATGCATCAATTCCTGTTGAAGCAGCTATCTTCTTTGGCAATCCAATTAACGCTCTGCCGTCTAATATCACCGCATCCGCAATCATCGCTGGGTTTACAATGCCAATCTTAAGGTTCTTCTCCGGTACCGTAACGATACTGTTGGGGGTTGCCTCTGAGCCGGTTCCGGCAGTAGTAGGAATCAAAATTGCTGGCACCTGTTTGACTCCTCTAAGAGGATCCTCCAGCAGTTCTTTTACGCCATATTCTCCTGAGCTTGCTATAGACGCCAGTTTGGCAACATCCATGACACTTCCGCCACCGATCGCAATAATACAGTCGGCACTCTCCTCCTTAAAAGCATCCACTGTCTTTTGCGCCTCCATCCAGGTGGGTTCCGAGGGGAGCTCATCAAATACTACAATAGGAATTTTGCATTCCTCTAATATATCAAAGAGGGTATCCACTATTCCCGAACCTCTGATACCTCTGTCTGTAAATACTGCGACCTTTTTATACTTATCCATTACAAGTAATTTCAGTTTCTCTAATGAATTGTTACCGCTGTAAATCTTCTCCGGCATCATCAATGAATATTCATTTAGCATATGGCACCTCCTGCTATATGTAATTTCTCTGCAAGCTGATATATAACATCTTCTTTCCCAAATCCGCCGGATTTGGAGATTATCCAGACTATGTTATCTTTATAATTAATATGTGATAGTACCGACCCAGCTTCCAGTTCATACTCGGGGTATATTTCATTACATCCTATCTGGTTGAAAAAACCCAACAGCGTATCGCCTCCTATCACCATGAGAGCATGTCTGTAGTTATTATCAAGAAGTTTTTTAACAATCTCTCCTAATGCCAAGGATATTCTTTCTCTTGCTTCATGAAGAGACATACCATACTCTTGCATATAAGTATTAACAAATTCAGACTCCGGCACCCCTGTGTCTAGCATCACCACAGAGTTCTGAGAAAAAAGCTCTTCCAGCTCCTTCAGCCAAAGTCTTCCCTCTTTGGAATCAAGATAACCTTTCTCTAACTGCTGTCTTGGTGAAAGAATAATCCGCTTGAATCCTTTTTCCTCTCCATATTCAATCTGAGCTTTTGAAATCGGATTAATACTGCCGCATACTACCAAAAGAGATTGATTAAGCTCCGGCATACGAAGGTTTTGTTTCTGAAAATCCATGAATTCCGGAAGGGCTGATGCAAATCCGGCACAACCGGCCATAATTCTAAGCTGTTTTTTTTCATACAAGTCTTTTGTAATTTCAAGTATATCCTCATCTGTCTGTGCATCGTAAATACCGATAACCGGTAACTCAAAGCTTGTATGATATTCAGAACTTTTTTTGAATAACTCAATTCTTATGTTTCTTCTGTCAAAAAGTTCTTGAACCTCAGAGGATATTACCGGTTCAAATGGATCTTTGCCGAAAACACTCTCTCTGATAGGCTGCCCGTCTATATAGTGATATCCGCCTATGGTAATTCTGTTCATCTGTGGGTAGGCCGGTACAAAAGGAAGAAATAATTCTTCACTGGCATCCAGCAAAGCCTTTAATTCACTTCCGATATTTCCTCGAAGTCCGGAATCGGTCTTCTTATAAATATGGGGTATTCCTGCTGCAATTGCACTTTTAACTAACTTAAATACCTTTTGGTATGCCTGTTCTCCGGTAAGATGTCTTGTCTGAGCATCGATTACAAGTACCTCCACTTCATCTTTTACAAACAGGTAATTTTCCGCTTCGGCAGTTGTTATTATTTTTGTTTTTGCCCCATATTGCACGAATTGAATTCCCGTATCCAAAGCCCCGGTGAAATCATCTGAAATCAATAACAGCTTTACCATTCTTCTTTGCTCCTGACTGTTTCATTTTAAATCACATAATAGCTCTTTTTATAAATATTATGTACTTGCTTTATCTTTATCAAGTTTGTATGTTAATTTTAACAGAGGTATTCGACATAATCAAGTATATTTCATGCATTTTTTCTTGACTTATAGTACTATTTTGAAACATTTAATTTTAAATTGATTTATATGTTTCGATATGGTACTATAATATTAGTTAAAAGTACTCTTTTAAAAATCACTTTTATTCCTATGAGGACATCGGCAACCACAGGTTCTCGATATCGCGTCAAGAGAAGGACAGAAGAATTAATTATATATGAAAAGAAGTATAGTTTGATATTCACGAAAGGAGTTAGGTTGAAAACAAAAGATGTTTTTTCAACTATGGATAAGGAATATCAAATCAAAGATTTGATATTCACGAAAGGAGTTAGGTTGAAAAACATAAAGATCTTTTTCAACTACGGATAAGGAATATCAAATCAAAGATTTGATATTCACGAAAGGAGTTAATATGCAAAAAGTGAAAATCCTTGGAATTGCCCCATATGATGGTATAAAATCTTTAATGCTCCAAATTGCGGAGAAAAGGAATGATGTTGAGCTCACAGCTTTTACCGGAAATCTGGATGACGGTCTGGCAATTGCAGCTAAGTACGAAAATAGCGGGTATGATGTTATTATCTCAAGAGGAGGTACTGCAGACCTTATTAGAGAGCACTGTAAGATACCGGTTATTGATATCACTCTCAGTATCTATGATATCTTCCGTTCCATTAAGTTAGCTGAGAACTCCACCAACAAATACGTGATTATTGGCTTTCCGGCCATCACAAAGAATGCGCATTTTATCTGTGATATTCTGCATTACAATATAAAAATCTGCACAATTCATAACGAAACTGAAGCTTCCAATGCATTAAAAGGCCTACGGGAAGAAGGTTATGATATGGTTCTCTGTGACATGATTACAAGTTCACTGGCACAAAAATACGGCATGAATTCCATATTAATAACATCCGGTTCAGAAAGCATTGAAGCTGCTTTTGATCTTTCCATACAAATGTCCGTATCCATAAATAAAATCAGAAATGATGTTACTTTCTTTCAAATGATACTAGAAAACCACCCCCATCCTTACCTGGTGTTTAATGATAATCTGCAGCAGATTTATTATTCCGGCTTCTCCTCGGAACCTCAGCCGGTCATGGACGAAATACGAAAGCATCTTCCCCTTGTTAAAAGTGAAGGTTATCAGAAATCATACTTTGAACATGGAGGACTCCTTTATGTTCTAATAGGAAAAGAACATACTGAAAACGGTCAATCCTATATTATATACTATATCAATCAGCGTAAGCTCCCCTTAGCTCTGACTAAAAACGGTATCTACCATATCAGTAAGGAAGATGCTTACGATAAATTCTTCAATAGCTTTTACGGTATTACTCATTCCACCCAAAATGACTTCATGAGTATTGAGCAATATGCAGAAAGTGATTACCCTGTAATGATTCTAGGAGAGCATGGCACCGGCAAGGAGCAGCTGGCTAGACTTCTATATGCAAATAGCAAATACCAGAATAACCCTATGATAATAATAGACTGTGCCAGACTCGGCACTAGAGGCTGGGAGTTTATTACCGGGGATAATAACTCTCCCTTAAGCGATACCAAAACAACAATTTATATCAAGAATATAAATAGTCTGTCAAACGACCGCTTCATGGAGCTGCTAAGCATCATAAAAGACTTGAATGTTCACCGTAAGAACCGTATTCTATTTACCAACACACTGGATAAGGATGTTTCTCTTCATTACAGTGAAAAGATTATTAACACACTTTCCTGCCTTACCCTGACTATCCCTCCTTTAAGAGAGCACAAGGATGATATCCCCAATCTGGCAAGCCTGTATATCAGTGTACTTAATATGCGTTTTGCCAAAGAAATTGTTGGCTTTGAGCCTGCTGCTTTGAAGCTGATGCAAGATTATAACTGGCCGTTTAACTTTGATCAGTTTAAACGAATTCTTAGCCAGCTGGTTAATGCCACTACTACTTCTTATATATCCGCAGATATGGTATCCGCCATACTGGGCAAAGAATTATCTGATACGATTCAGATGGATAATGGTAAAATATATGTGAATCTCAATCAAACATTAGAAGAAATAAATCTTGAGATTATAAAGATTCTGCTCAATCAGGAAAGCAATAATCAAAGTAAGGTCGCTAAAATCCTTGGTATCGGCAGATCAACCCTATGGAGGATGATGCAAAAGATGGACATGGTTAAGACCGAGGAATAGTTATCAAGGGAACTACATTCATAAACCCCAATAAATAAAACCATGCATAGGAAGGAGTTTTCTACCGTCTAATTGAGAGAGAGAAAACACTCCATTTTATGCATGGTTAGTCTCTTTAAAATAATATACTTATATAACTATCTGTTCATAAACCTTAATACCCTGATTGTTAATTCCATTAATAGCATAGCCTACTGTTTCTAGATTCGCCTGCAATGTTGCAGTATATCCGTCCTTTTCCCAGCTAATCTGCAATTCATTCTCCTTATTTTCTATTGTCAGCTTCGATTCAAAGGAAAAAGCCGGGAAGTCTGAGCGAAATCGCAGCATGGAAAGCTGTTTTTTAACTACCGCTTTTCCTAACTGTTCTTCTATCTGTTCTTTTGTCAGGTTCGTTCTGTTAATTTCTTTATGTCCGCCTTCACCTGCTCTTTTTACCGCCTCCAAATCATTCTTTCCCGTAAATAAATCCAGATACCATACCTGAGGTTTTCCTGGCATGAATAACTGTATCGCTCTGGCAAGCAGCATTTTATTATCGTCTTCATCAAGTGCACTGTAATAGGTTGCATTCACCTGGTAATAGACATTCTTCTGCCCGTGAAGATTCTTAACATAGCCTCCTCTTGCTACCACCGTATCAATCAACTTCTGAATACGCTCGTCAGGAATCATACCCTTTAGATCCAACAACGGAATACCGTCGTGACATCCAAGCATATTAACTACCCTGATTTTCTTATCATAAAGCTCCCTGGCCCAATCTCTTAATACATCACCGCAGCCACACTCCAGGGCATCGATAATCAATCCCGGCAGAAAGAAATCATAGGTCATATAACCTTTCTCTGCAATAAGTTCGTATATTTTCTCTTCATAACCGGCATGAATTTCCGGAAGCAGCGTCAGATTGTACTTATCAGCCAAAACCTGCACTTTGGAAAGAAGTTCCCAGGTTCCCGGGTTGTTTAAGAAATTCTTTTCACCAGGCTCCTTGGGAGCATAGGCGAATGCATCCAGTCTGACTATTCTGGCTCCGTACTCTGATAATTTTTTCAATGTGTTATCATAAAATTCCCAAACCAAAGGTGACTTAATATTAAGATCCATTTGCCCAAGATATTTTATCTCAGATTCCAGATGTTCTACAATATCCATTTTGTATTTCTCGTATCTGCCAACTTCAAGTTCTGAGGGCTTCTTACCCTCCTCCAAAGATGAGTTTATTTCTTCAGCAAGCTTTGCGGCCGAGGCATATTGGACTTTTCCTATTTTCATAATATCTTGAGCATCCAGTTCGGGATAACGAACACTCTGATAAAAAGTATTCCAATAAGGAATCTTTTGTCCATCCGGCATGTGCACCATAAGAATAGGCAGCCCTGGTTTTCGAAAAAACATATTTTTAATAAATTTATCCTCCGGTTGTATATAACCTTCCTCTGTCATATGTCCATAACCTTCCCAAAACCGGTTCCAATTGATAAAGAAATCTATGTATTCTGAACGCTCTCCTTTCTTTAATATATCTTGAAATTGTTCCGATAGCACAGAGGCATGGTTAAGTATAAAGTCCAGTTTTAAATCAATATTAAGTGACTTTAGATCCCTTAGATTTTCTCTCGTCGCAAGTAATTCATTGAGGTTATAGTCAATGACAGAAAAACCTCTATCCAGGTCCGTATTATATATACTTGGCAGAACATAGAAGGAAGAAAATACACCACTTAGCTCATCCTTTTGCAAAAAATCCACAATATCACCTAAGGTACCACCCATACTGTCAGGATAGGCATTAAGCATTACACCGTTGTTTAAAACATCTGTTGATCTATCATTCATTATTCTCCGTCAGCTCCTTTCCATTTACCTATTTATTTGTTTCATCTACCCTTATCTGCTCTTCGGCTGCTCCCATCAAAGCTTGATATGACTTATAATCTATCAACTCTCCCTGTTTTGTCACGATAATTTTTGCTTTACTTGCCTGCTCTCTTAACATATTTTGTTCCAACTCTAATACCTTCATAGTAAACGAACTGTCTGTTTTTCCGTCACGGTTACGTGCCCTGCGATGTGCCAAAGTCTCCTGAGGCGTACTATTTAAGAGTACAGGAATATCTACTCCCTTATAATAATCACTATTACCGTGGGTCCATTCAATAATAAGAATATTTACCTCACTAAAATCAACTTTCTCAAACCACAGCTCTGACTCTTCCCTGCCCATCCGTTTCAACCATATCTCATTCTCACCTTTTTTAAATGCAGATACTATATTAGTCAATGCATCAAAGTTTATCTCATGCGGCGTACCAAGATACCCTTTTAAACCCTTTACCCCACCGGCAAGATAGGAATTAAACCATGGATATCTTATTACATATTTATCATCTGCATCCTCTCCCTTTTTCTGAAGTTCCTGAATAATATGAAATCTTTCTTCCGTGTACACTCCGTCATTAATCATTTCCTGTAATGCACTTTCTCTGAAGATATGCAGTCTTTCAGCATCATTATATACCGGGAACCGCCTCGGATAATTGTCTCCCGATAGTGTATAACTGCCAATACCCATTTTCATAAAATAATAGGAAAGTAAAGATGCAATCTCAGACTTTCCAACTCCTGAACCTCCGCACACCGTGATAACTACGCGGCCTTGCGGGTTTTTTTCCGCCATCTTTGAGAGCTGCTTTAACAATTCCGGAAATATACGATTTGCCTTTTCTATATGGTCCCTGCCTATGCTTATCTTATCTCCCGGCATATCTCCCTGCTTTATCTCCTCCGATATCAACGGTGGCTGCCAATTAATTTCTTTTTCAATTATCTGATAACAATTATTTTCTTTCATCTTACTTACCTCTTTCTTATTTGATTAAATTCCTGAAAAAACTTATTCTGATATAAAACTTCTCTATTTGCCAGGAATTATATTCTATAGCATACTGTTTGTTGCGATGGTATAATAGGTTAAGCAACATTTTTGAGGAGGTGAAGAATGGCTACATTATACGAAGCAATGAATGATAATTTTGACTTATTGCCGGTAAAAATCTATAAACACGATTTAAACGGCAAACATATATGGACGCCTCTCCACTGGCATCGAAGCATTGAGATCTTAGTAACCTTGGAGGGACGGCATTATTTTAATGTAGAAAGCTGTGACTTTCTGTTCACAGAAGATGACTGGCTATTTGTTAACAGCAGCGAGCTCCATTCCTCCCGTTATATCAATATAAACGATCACCTTCGTGGTATCTCCATCATAATCTCCCTCCCCTTTATCGAAACCTGGCTGGGTAAAGGATTATTTTTTTATAACCCTCACAATGCCGAGGTTACTGAACAGGTAAAACAGATTGCATCCTATATCTACGACAGTGATACGTCCTCACCTTATTATGGAATTACATTAATGCAGAAAACCTACGAACTGCTTATGATTATCGGGAACCATTGTATACAAAAAGATAAGGTATATTCCATCCCTCTTTATAAAGAACAGGGAAAAGCCTCCGAGTTTCTGGAGTATATTGAGCAAAACTACAAAGAAGAATTATCATTGAAACAGATCGCTGCCCATTTTAAATACTCTCCAAGTTATTTTTCACGGTTCTTTAAAGAAATTGTTGGGGTTGGTTACAATTCCTACCTTAATTTTGTAAGGGTTAATCATGCCGCTGACCAGCTCCTAAAGACACACAGCACTTTGACCATATGTGCATTGAACAACGGTTTTCCCAATACCAAATCCTTTATTACTTCCTTCAAAAAGCTATATGGATGCACCCCAGGTAAGTTTATAAATTCCTGACTCTATCTACGTAACATAATTATACTCTGCTTATATGGTCATTTCTTTTCCTTTTTCAACCTGTTCATTGTCGTTTCTTTACATAGATAATAATAATCTCTATACGACGTAGATTACCTATCCATTGTTATAGGTATGATTTAAAATATTCTTCACAAGAAAAAGAGGATATGCCAACTCTAAAATACAATCTAGAGTTGGCATATCCTCTTTATAAGACTTCTGCTTATTTTTTAACTTACATTTTTTATCTGTAATGCTTTTTGTAATACTTCTATATCTCTTCCTTGTCTTCCAGAACAGAGGTACAATGCGGGCATCTGGTTGCTTTCATATTGATTTCAGACATACAGAAAGGACAGATTTTAGTCGTCGGGGCTTTGGCTATTGTATCTTCTGTCTTTTTCTTTCCGAAACTCCGAATGCTATTAATCCCCTTCATCATAAAAAATACTGCTATCGCTGTTAGAAAAAATACAATTATATTCTGAATGAAATTGCCATATGTAATTACGGCATCTCCCAGCTTCACCGACAGACCGCCAAAATTAATTCCGCCTATCAGTAAACCAAGTAATGGGGTCAATATATCCTTGACCACAGAATTTACGATAGCCGTAAATGCGCTGCCTATAATTATACCAACAGCGAGATCCATGATATTTCCTTTGGAGATAAACTCTTTAAATTCCTTGATCATCTTTTAACCTCTTTTCTATATGTATTTTAAATATTCTTTCGTTTTTACATAGAATATTTTGGATATGTCATGTAATTCATTTCTTTCCTGTTGAAATTAATCTCATTGGAACGAAAATCTCGAGCTGTCTGTAACCAAGCCTATTATTTATATCCTTCAGACCAACAACATACCACAATAAACTGCTTTTTGAGAAACAAAATTTTATATTATCCAGTATAGCATAGCTTTACTTCGTATTCAATCTGCCTCTGCCAGACAATGTTATTGCAATTTAGTTAATATAGGCTTATTATTTTACTAATATATACAAGAGAGGGTGTAAAGTAATGAAATATGATAAAGAATTAAGAATACCTTTACAAATAGCATTGCTATTTGTAGTTTTTTCCAGTATATTCACTTTGCTGGAGAATCTCAGTTTCTTCGTATCCATGGGAGTAAATAAAGAAAGCATTGTATATTTTTTTAAGCGCAATACATTTTGGTTTATTGTTATGCTCTTAATCATCCTAGGATTAAGTATGTATTTAAAGAAAGTAGATGGAAAGTATAATCCATGCTTTATATCTAATAGAACAATACGGTCAACCTTAGGTCTCTTATTAGCATTTGAGGGTCTAGTCATTATATCCTCCAGAGCCTCCCTCTTCTTACTAACAATTCAAGCGAATCAGCCAGTAGTACCTGCATTTAAAGAGAGTTATATACGAAGTATCTTAGCCTCCTATGTTATACCAATAATATTAAACTTAGTAAAGATATTTCTTGGTTTATATATGGTTTTACAGAAAAATAAGAATAGCGAATTAGAATAGCATTGTCTTATTTTAATTACATAAGTGATTAAAATAAATTATATTTGCATTACCATACTCGGCGTTTGCTTTATCTAGTTCCTTTTCGCTTACGATTTTATTCTCATCACCAATAATTCCAATAGTTATAGCCCTTACCTCTTCGCCTATTGCATCAATTACAAAAGAATCTCTAGATCCTAATACTTTTAAGATTTAGAGATTCTTTTAAGAGAGTTAACAAATCAGATTTGAACTATTTGAACGATTAGTCCCAAATTGGACCTTTAACAAACAAATCATCCTGAGAGCCTTCAATCCATCCTTTGACATTTTTACTATTGATGATTCTTATATAACATTTTCCTTTACTTGAAACGTATACTTTATCCGCTCTAACTTTATCCCCAGAATTTACTTTAAATGCAACTGCTGCGCCTGTAGAAGTAGATTTGTAAGTCACAAATTTCTTCTTTGCTTTATATACATATTTTTTAGAATCGGACGTCAGGTTATACGTATTCGACTTTACCGCAGCTATCTTACCATTGATTAATTTATAAGGTATTATGCATTCATAATCACCTATTGCATCTCCAATGGGCCTGTTAGCTATCAGCTGAAAGGATGCATCATCGGAAATGTCTCCGAAAAAATATATCGCCATATTTAAGTTTTGGGGCCCATCAATCCTTTTTATCGTTTGATTTAGTTTCAGTTTTGAATCTCTATATTGTAAATAATAGGTTTTCAAACAGACAGCACTATAGTCTCTGGCAGTAATAAAAAGATCCTGAACATTATCATCCGCATTTATATCCCCTAGATTGATGGTAAAATATTGGCATTTCAAAGTTTTCTCAAATACAATTTTATCATTGATATATACCGTTAATGTTTTATTGTTATCATCCACATCTGTTTGCTTACATACTACTTTCTCATCTTTTCCATCGCAATCTAAATCCTCATTGTATACCTTTTCAAATTCCATCTCTTTAAACTGTCTCGGAGTAGATGCACTTACCTTTGAGCTACTCGCAACACAAGATAATAATGCCAGAATTACCACCATACATATTATTTGTTTTTTCAGTACCATAATAAGCTCCTTGCTTAATAAGTTTATAACCTAGTAAATGACAGGTTATAGATTTATTTATTTTGTGGCATAGATGAATGTAGATGAATGGGGTTTCATTCTATCCGGAGGGGTCTCCCTAATCAATTCGAATGTTTTCCTTCTCTCAATTTATGCAATTTACAGTTATCTTTACTATTTATATAGAATCATATTAATGTTAAAATAGCTCCTTATGAAAACATCGTTAAGTTTTCTCAATATAGCTTGCTTCTCTAAAATTATTTTTTATCATTAAATAGTATATCAGCAGTTTCTTACTTTTTTATTATCATTTATGTTAATTTTTACTAAATAGTAATTGGAATCACTTTAATATACTTGTAGATGCATCCTGAAAAATCAACGCAAATCTCAATATAAACTTGTCAGTTTATTAATTTCTCAGGATATAGCAACTTTTTTAAACCTAAAACGAACGGTTATACTTAATTGAAATTGTCTTTAATAAAAAAATCCCCAAACCTATGTATTATTAAAGTTTGGAGACCTTTCTTTAAGAGGCGGCAACCAGATTTGAACTATTTGAACATCACCAGAACCGGCATAGAAAGGAGGGTTTTCAATCTCTGGTTACACCTTGATTACGCCTAATTATTTTTTAAACAATTGTTAAGTTCTAGTATTCTATCACCAACATCTTCAGGGCAATGAGCATCCGATACAGTAATGATTCTCACATTATTTTTACTCATTATTTTTAGCATTTCTTCATCCATACCTAGTGTAGCTGTATTAGGACAACGTCGAAATACTCCACTATTTTGTTCTGCGTACATATTATTTTTAGAAAGCTCCTTTGCTAAACTAGTGTAGTATTCTGATAGAGAATATGATTGTTTATGTCCAAAAAGTTTAATTGAATCTGGATGAGCTATGCCGTCATATATGCCACTTTGAGCAAGAGAAACAGATGTTTCAAAATATCTATGATATATTTCATCGACATTAATTCCATTCCAATGCTCCGCCTTATGGTCAAAGGCAAAATTATCAACAAAATGAACACTACCCAGCAAAAAATCAAAATCTTTATCTTTAATTAATTCTACAACTAAATCTTCAAACTGTTTAAAATAACATATCTCAAGACCAAACTTAATCTTAACAGGGAATTGATTATTTCTAATTTGTCTAATAAGTGACAAATATTTTTCCAGTTTCAGAACTCCTGCTTTTCTGTGAAACCATGTATCTATATAATTGCTATAAGCACAAACAGAATCGTACATAGGAACAAATTCTTCAAACCGATAACAATGCTCAAGAAGCCAAATCTCATTTAATTGCTTTTCAACTGCTTTGTTAACAAATTGATTTACCCATTCATTCGTATATTCTCCTCGTTCAATATGAATATGACCATCTATCATACTGCTACTTCCTTATTTATTATTAGAGAAAACCCTTCAAGAATTATAATCTATTCACTAATTCCATAATATCATATTCAATAAAATAATTAAACTTTATTTTCCAGTAGTCTTTGTACACCAATTATCAATGTGTACCATTTACACTTCCTTAAATGTTGTATTCTATCTTCTTTGAATATATTATTAAATCAAAGTCTGTAAAAACAAACAAGCACACTGTATGCAATGCTTATTATAGTATAAATCATCGATTTATCTCTTACCAAATCAGAAACGAAATGAAGCTGATATCAAAAGCAAACGATTTTAATAAACTAAAACACCTTGCAATTACTTGCACTTGGTTATCCCAACAACAAAAAGTCTCTAAACCTTAATATTTTCAAGGTTTAGAGACTCTTCTAATCAAGGCGACAACCAGATTTGAACTGGTGTAATCATCGAAAACACTTATAGAAAGGAGCTTTCTGCATTCCCTCTTTTGCTTTGCATACATTTTGCATACACGATTATTATAATAATTCAAGAACAACTTATTTATTGATAGCCGATTTATTTTCTACAGATAACCTTAAGGTGATCTAAAGCTAGATATGATCTGTTTTAGTTCTTTTAATAACTATATACAGCTATACTCTAAAAAATTTACTATCAGCTGATAGAGTTAAGACAACTTCATTTTCTTTTATTCCTAAAATACTAATTCTATCACTCAATATAGGGAATATATACTGTCCTTCGAAGCTACGAGCTTCTTTGATTATTCCTTTTAACTCATTTAAATCAATATTTTCCAGTTTGTCATGAATAATAAAGTGTGGCATATGATATTGATTTTTTAATATTAAATTAATGTGGGACATATCAAAACATGCAATTAGGGCTTTCTTGATTCCAGTTCCAGGTTTTCCATTTAACCCAACAGCTTGTACAGGAAATTCATCTTTATTTAAATTTAAAAGTAATTTATAAGTTTCTCCAGTAATTTCTTGGGTAAGGACTTTAAAGAATTCATTTAAGGAATTCTCAACTATTTCTTTTTTAGTATTATCATTATCTTCTTTTATCTTTTTTTGATCATTACTTTGTTTTTCAATTATTTTATCCTGTATATATTGATAGTCATTCAAGTAATTATTTAACTTCAACTTATTATCACTATATTTTTTATATTTTTCTTCAAACTTTTCTCTCAACAGTGAATTAAAGCTTATATATTTAGTTTCGTAATGTTGACGTAATTTAGTAAGTTCTTCTTCAATTTCGCTAATTTCAGTTGTAAGCTCTATTAATGATTGTTTAAGTAGATGTTTTCTCTTTTCTATCATTCCATTATGAAATCCTTGTAAATCACTGAAATCCTTTAATGGTTCTTTCATTATTAATTTAGTTTCTTCATATATAGATTCTAAAAATCTTATATCAACAGTGAACTTATTCTTTTCTTCTTTTATTATTTTTTCTTCTATTAACTTCTTTTTTAGTTCCTTAATTGCATATAAATTTTCTTTTTCTGTAATTTTAAGTAGTAAATTTTGCATTTCTTCTTGTTTCTCTTTATAATCATCTATTACAGAAACATCTTTATAATCTTCTTCAAATCTGACAAGTTCCTCTTTAAGAAGTTCAACTTTTGCTTTGAATTCCTCAATAGAAGAAACTGCATTTTTTCTACATATAGCCTCAATATCTTTGTCTATTTTTTCATTAATCTGATCTAAATTAACATTAACAAATTTATTATCTGCAATTCCAAACAAATAAGTATAAATTGCTTGATATTCAGGATTTGTTGTATAGCTTCCTAAGAATTTAAATAGAGCTTCTTCATTACCAGTATCTAACCGAATAAATTTTCTGATTAATTGAGCTAGAGAAGGTTTTGAAGAATTATTATTAAAAATTATTGTATTTAATTTTTTAATATAATCTTCATATTTAAGTGGCTCATCATCGATATAGTTTTTACCATTAGTATATAATTCTCTTTTTAAACTATACATCTTTTTATTTTCTTCAATAATGAGTTCTGCTACTACCTTTTTATCATGAATAAAATTTTTAATTAAAAAATTTTCTCCTGTATCTTTTTCATAATACAAAACTGACTTTGTCTTCGCACCTAAACAAATATCTATAATCTTTACTGCTGTAGTTTTTCCAATGTTACTTCCACTTTTTTTAATTTCAGTTCCAGATTCATCCACAATCAAAGATAAACCTTTAGTATTAAAGTTTATTTTTCTGATGATTTCATGATTTACTCCTTTACTAACTATCAATTCTTTTATTACCATAAAATCACCTCTCCGTCGTCAGTTATTTCCTTTATCACTTCAATTAAATAAAGCCAATCAATAGATAAATAAAAAAGAGCATTTTCCATCTGTTTATCAGCACAATAATTATACAGTCTTTCAAATTCAATTTTATTCTTTGTAGACTTAAAATAGTCAATTATTATTGCAGCAGTATATAGAAGAGAATTTTTGGGTTCACTATCATAATTTATTATCATACTCTTCCTGCCTTTCTAAACTATTCAATAGGTATTAAAAATTTGCATTTGTAAAATACGTAAGAAGTTATTGCTGATATATATGTATCTATTTTATTTTCAGGTATAGAACTTAATTTTCCTTCAAATAATTCATTTTTTATGTCCAGATTTATTTGCCTATATACTTCACCAGATTTTTCTTTAATTTTGATTAAATCATCAGAATCTAATTCCAAATTAATTAAAATATTTACATAAGTTTCATAATAAAAGTCATACAAATCTTCTCTTAAACATGCATCATATTCAGCTAAATTTTTTATAGCTTCTTCAACAATATCATATGCATCTATATGTCTTCTCTTGATTAAATCAGCTAAACTTCTAGGTATATTGTTTAATAGAATTTTATCTTCTATACTATATGGTAAAGTTTGCTTTTTTATAGTTCGAGTTTTATCATTTTTGACTACTATCATTTGTCTAATAATGTTACTAATATCAGAAACTTCATTCATAGTAATATCGAAATTTTTCATAATACCTACTGTATTAATATTAAAGCTATCTCTCATATTAAAAGCCTCATTATCTAATAGTTTTTCTATTATCAAAAGTATTTACTTGTTTTATATTAAACTCATCTTTACTTTTGATTTCTTTTGAATCATTTGTAATTCTTAAGTCATTTTTTATCTCTGTACGAATCTTAATACATTGATCTTTTTCATTCTTTGCTTTAAAAAACATTATTATACTTCCTATAGAACAAACTACAGATAATATCACATCTAAATTATTTACTATTTCCATTTTTTACTACCTCCTCATTTTTTACATTATAACACATAAAACTATTCCAGAGAATAAAATTTTTATTAGAATTATTATTAAAAAACAAAAGGGCTCTTTATTTCTAATTTATAGAACGTATATATATATTAACATTTTTTAACTCTTTATTGCATCGATTAATATTAATACACTTGAGTGATCAATAGCTGGGTTAAACCGTAAATGTAGTCTAAACTAACATTGTATAGTGCTGCTAATTGAAGTGCGTTTTCTATAGTTATATTTCTATTTCCATTTTCTAACGATTCAATTAGAGACTTGCTTACATGAATTATGTTAGCTAACTCTTCTGGTGTTAAATTATTAGCTTCTCTAAGTTCTTTCAATTTCTTACGTGCTGTTTCTTTTGCCTGTTTTTCATATTCATCAAATTTTTCCTTTTGTATAACCATAACGTTCTCCTTATAAAATATTTGTGTGCTAAATATATAGTAGATTATATAATGTTTGGGAATAAAAGTATACATACATAAAAAGCTATAACTATACAGAGAAGTAGAATAATTGTACAAAAAAGCATTTAGAACATACAAAAAAAGTTATATGAGGTGATGA
Organism: Anaerocolumna chitinilytica; assembly: GCF_014218355.1. NCBI lineage: Bacteria > Bacillati > Bacillota > Clostridia > Lachnospirales > Lachnospiraceae > Anaerocolumna > Anaerocolumna chitinilytica. The sequence continues at coordinate 119,018 of NZ_AP023368.1, read as the reverse complement.
TGTAATTTGAAGTATACAGCCGAATAATTTAAACTTTTTGTAGTAGCCTTTAAGGACGTTATGACAGAGGAAGACACCTTTAATGCCATGAAAGCCGTTTTAGGATAGTCAAAATATTTTGCATACAAAAACTAAAAATTAAAAAATGCTTCAAACCCTTGGTTTATAAGGATTTGAAGCACTAACTTAGAGAGGCGACAACCAGATTTGAACTGGTGATCAGGGTGTTGCAGACCCATGCCTTACCACTTGGCTATGTCGCCATATATTTTTTTAGTAATAAAAACTCCCCGAGTAGGGCTCGAACCTACAACCCCACGGTTAACAGCCGTGTGCTCTACCATTGAGCTATCGAGGAATACGGGATTTATTGTAATACTTTTTACTTAAAAAGTCAATACCCCATTATTGTACTTTTACGCTACACATTAAATTATCCAAATAAAAACCATTTTTAGGTCAAGCCCTCGACCTATTAGTATTAGTCAGCTGCATGCATTACTGCACTTCCACCTCTAACCTATCCACCTGGTAGTCTTCCAGGGGTCTTACTAGCTTACGCTATGGGATATCTCATCTTGAGGGGGGCTTCACGCTTAGATGCCTTCAGCGTTTATCCCTTCCCGACTTGGCTACTCGGCCGTGCACTTGGCAGTGCAACCGATACACCAGAGGTCAGTCCAACCCGGTCCTCTCGTACTAAGGTCAGCTCCTCTCAAATATCCTACGCCCGCGCCGGATAGGGACCGAACTGTCTCACGACGTTCTGAACCCAGCTCGCGTACCGCTTTAATGGGCGAACAGCCCAACCCTTGGGACCTAATACAGCCCCAGGATGCGATGAGCCGACATCGAGGTGCCAAACCACTCCGTCGATGTGAACTCTTGGGAGTGATAAGCCTGTTATCCCCAGGGTAGCTTTTATCCGTTGAGCGATGGCAATCCCACTTTATACCACCGGATCACTAAGTCCTACTTTCGTACCTGCTCCACCCGTCGGTGTCGCAGTCAAGCCCTCTTATGCCTTTGCACTCTTCGGATGGTTTCCGTCCATCCTGAGAGGACCTTTGAGCGCCTCCGATACCCTTTCGGAGGCGACCGCCCCAGTCAAACTCCCCACCTGACATTGTCCACCAGCCAGCTAATGGCTGCATGTTAGAAACCCAATACTGCAAGGGTGGTATCCCAACATCGGCTCCACGGCAACCGGAGTTACCGTTTCATAGCCTCCCACCTATCCTGTGCATGCAATACCGAATCCCAGTATCAAGCTAGAGTAAAGCTCCATGGGGTCTTTCCGTCCTGGCGCAGGTAACCAGCATCTTCACTGGTACTTCAATTTCACCGGGTGCATTGTCGAGACAGTGCCCAAATCATTACGCCTTTCGTGCGGGTCGGAACTTACCCGACAAGGAATTTCGCTACCTTAGGACCGTTATAGTTACGGCCGCCGTTTACTGGGGCTTAAGTTCAACGCTTCGGATTGCTCCTAACATCTCCCCTTAACCTTCCAGCACCGGGCAGGCGTCAGCCCATATACTTCACCTTACGGTTTTGCATAGACCTGTGTTTTTGCTAAACAGTTGCTTGGGCCAATTCTCTGCGGCCTGTATTTCTACAGGCACCCCTTCTCCCGAAGTTACGGGGTTATTTTGCCGAGTTCCTTAACAATGCTTCTCCCGTCGGCCTTAGGATTCTCTCCTCATCCACCTGTGTCGGTTTACGGTACGGGCTTATAAAAAGCAATAGCGGCTTTTCTTGGCAGTGCCTTCATCAGCTTCCCTACTTTAAATTTCGGTCCACATCACATCTTCCCATTATGGAACGGATTTTCCTGCTCCACTGGTACCTCGCTTGTACCGGGTCTTCCTCTCCCGGCTCTGACTTCGTCTCTGCGTCCCCACAGTTCTGTTTTTATAAGGTACAGGAATTTCAACCTGTTGTCCATCGACTACGTCTTTCGACCTCGCCTTAGGTCCCGACTTACCCAGAGCAGATCAGCTTTACTCTGGAAACCTTGGATATTCGGCCTGAAAGATTCTCACTTTCATCTCGCTACTCATTCCGGCATTCTCTCTTCTTATCCCTCCACGGCTCCTTACGGTACCGCTTCATCAGTCTTAAGAATGCTCCTCTACCACTGCAGTTCAACTGCAATCCACAGCTTCGGTGTCGTGTTTTAGCCCCGGACATTTTCGGCGCAGGACCTCTCGACTAGTGAGCTATTACGCACTCTTTTAATGTGTGGCTGCTTCTAAGCCAACATCCTAGTTGTTTTCGAAATCCCACATCCTTTTCCACTTAACACGCACTTTGGGACCTTAGCTGGTGGTCTGGGCTTTTTCCCTTTTGACTACCCAACTTATCTCGTGTAGTCTGACTCCTAATCATCATCTGTATGGCATTCGGAGTTTGATAATCTTCGGTAAGCTTTGACGCCCCCTAGGATATTCAGTGCTCTACCTCCATCAGACTAAATTAAGGCTAGCCCTAAAGCTATTTCGAGGAGAACCAGCTATCTCCGGGTTCGATTGGAATTTCTCCCCTACCCACACCTCATCACCACCCTTTTCAACGGATGTGTGTTCGGTCCTCCACCGCCTTTTACGGCAGCTTCAACCTGGACATGGGTAGATCACCCGGTTTCGGGTCTACATACATTGACTACGTAATCAAAGATTACACGCCCTATTCAGACTTGGTTTCCCTTCGGCTCCGAACCTTTAGTTCTTAACCTCGCCAATGAATGTAACTCGCCGGACCGTTCTACAAAAAGTACGCGGTTCCACTCGTATGGTGGTTCCACAGCTTGTAAACACAGGGTTTCAGGTTCTCTTTCACTCCCCTCCCGGGGTTCTTTTCACCTTTCCTTCACAGTACTATGCACTATCGGTCACTAAGTAGTATTTAGCCTTGGGGGGTGGTCCCCCCGACTTCCCACAAGGTTTCTCGTGTCTCGTGGTACTTCGGATCCCGCTCGCTGACTTCCGGTTTCGCATACGAGGCTTTCACTCTCTTTGGCTGGCTTTCCCAAAACCATTCTGCTACCTTTCATCTCACTTATTGCGGTCCATTACCCCAGAGGATAAATCCCCTGGTTTAGGCTCTTTCCATTTCGCTCGCCACTACTTTGGAAATCGAGTTTTCTTTCTCTTCCTCCGGGTACTTAGATGTTTCAGTTCCCCGGGTTCCCTCTATTAAGCTATGTATTCACTTAATAGTAACGGAGGTCTTCTCCGTCAGGTTTCCCCATTCAGAAATCTGCGGGTCAAAGGATATTTGCTCCTCACCGCAGCTTATCGCAGCTTATCACGTCTTTCATCGGCTCTTAGTGCCAAGGCATCCACCCTGCGCTCTTATTAGCTTGACCTATGATCTATCCGTTAGGATATAATCTCGCCTGCCTAGCGTAGCAGGTTTTGGTCTGTTTAAAATTGCTTATTTGGATGTCGTATTAATCTTATTATATATTACTATATTTTTTAGATTAACGTTTTCTAATTAAATTAGAAAAATTTATTTAATGTGTAGTTGTCAAGGTACTTTCATCATTAACCATAAGGTTCATGATGAGTGGAGATAGTGAGATTCGAACTCATGACCCCCTGCTTGCAAGGCAGGTGCTCTCCCAGCTGAGCTATACCCCCATTTTAAAACTTTTTATAATCCGGCAGCCACCTGCTCTCCCATACCGTTTCCAGTATAGTACCATCGGCCGCTTATGTCTTAACCATCGTGTTCGGGATGGGAACGGGTGTGTCCCATAAGCGCATCGCCACCGGAAATCTTTTGCTATCTTTCCAGCCAGGTCTTTTATCTTAACAAAATCTCTTATGTCTGTCAACCTGTTTCTTTTTGGAATTTTTAGTCCTCTTCAGCTATTACTTCTCTTCTGTTTCTTTTCGCTGATTTCAGACTTGCAGTTTCATCAGAAACCGCTTTGATAACTCAACAGTAAAACAACCCTTACTTACTTCCTTAGAAAGGAGGTGATCCAGCCGCACCTTCCGATACGGCTACCTTGTTACGACTTCACCCCAGTTATTGAACCTGCCTTCGGCTGCTCCCTCCTTACGGTTGGGTCACAGACTTCGGGCATTTCCAACTCCCATGGTGTGACGGGCGGTGTGTACAAGACCCGGGAACGTATTCACCGCGACATTCTGATTCGCGATTACTAGCGATTCCAGCTTCATGTAGTCGAGTTGCAGACTACAATCCGAACTGAGATGACCTTTTTGGGATTTGCTCCACTTCACAGCTTCGCTTCCCTTTGTAGTCACCATTGTAGCACGTGTGTAGCCCAGATCATAAGGGGCATGATGATTTGACGTCATCCCCGCCTTCCTCCAGGTTATCCCTGGCAGTCTCCCTAGAGTGCCCGGCCGAACCGCTGGCTACTAAGAATAAGGGTTGCGCTCGTTGCGGGACTTAACCCAACATCTCACGACACGAGCTGACGACAACCATGCACCACCTGTCTCCCCTGTCCCGAAGGAAAGGTCCCGTTACGGACCGGTCAGGGGGATGTCAAGACCTGGTAAGGTTCTTCGCGTTGCTTCGAATTAAACCACATGCTCCACCGCTTGTGCGGGTCCCCGTCAATTCCTTTGAGTTTCATTCTTGCGAACGTACTCCCCAGGTGGAATACTTAATGCGTTTGCGACGGCACCGAAGGTCTTTTGACCCCCAACACCTAGTATTCATCGTTTACGGCGTGGACTACCAGGGTATCTAATCCTGTTTGCTCCCCACGCTTTCGAGCCTCAACGTCAGTTACAGTCCAGTAAGCCGCCTTCGCCACTGGTGTTCCTCCTAATATCTACGCATTTCACCGCTACACTAGGAATTCCACTTACCTCTCCTGCACTCTAGCAACATAGTTTCAAATGCAGTCCCGGGGTTGAGCCCCGGGCTTTCACATCTGACTTACATCACCGTCTACGCTCCCTTTACACCCAGTAAATCCGGATAACGCTTGCCCCCTACGTATTACCGCGGCTGCTGGCACGTAGTTAGCCGGGGCTTCTTAGTCAGGTACCGTCATTTATTCGTCCCTGCTGATAGAGCTTTACATACCGAAATACTTCTTCACTCACGCGGCGTCGCTGCATCAGGGTTTCCCCCATTGTGCAATATTCCCCACTGCTGCCTCCCGTAGGAGTTTGGGCCGTGTCTCAGTCCCAATGTGGCCGTTCACTCTCTCAAGCCGGCTACTGATCGTTGCCTTGGTAGGCCGTTACCCCACCAACTAGCTAATCAGACGCGGGTCCATCTTACACCGATAAAATCTTTTCACACCACTCCATGCGAAGCTGTGCGCTTATGCGGTATTAGCAGCCGTTTCCGGCTGTTATCCCCCTGTGTAAGGCAGGTTACCCACGCGTTACTCACCCGTCCGCCACTAAACAAGTAAGCTTCCATCCGAAGACTTCCACTTACAAGTTCCGTTCGACTTGCATGTGTTAAGCACGCCGCCAGCGTTCATCCTGAGCCAGGATCAAACTCTCAAATTAAAGTTTAATCATTTTCAGAATTAACATTGGCTATTCAAATCTAAGATTCGAACAATTGTTATTTCCGATAGTCTGTAGCCGAAGCTACCTACTATTTTACTGTTTTTAAGGTTGTATCATTTCTGATACGGTTCTTTATGATCAATTTCCGATGCTGTCATTTCTTATAAATAAGAAGCAACATTCTCTTCTATCTCTCAATGAAATTTTAAAGAAAATTTCAGGGTTGTTTCACTGTTCAGTTATCAAGGTTCTGTATGCTTTCACGCTATGAATTATGACTGTTTTTTATATTCTGTAGCGCGTCAGCAAAAAGAATTATATCACCGTTACCATTCTATGTCAACACTTTTTTATCTATTTTTTTGAATATTTATTATTTATTGATACCCTTTTATTTCCTTCCCTCCTAATTCAGCATTCTGCCTGGTTTTAGAAGGTTTTTATATGATTAATTACAAAAACTTTGGCCTTTTAAAATTCTCATAATGCTTCTCCTATAGCTATAACCTGAGAAATATTATTAATATCCTTTTTGTTCTTATTGATTGTTTTTTTTGATTGTTTTTTATTAATTATTCTTATTGATTGTTCTTATTGGTTCTTCTTATTGGTTCTTCTTATCGGTTGTTCTTATATCACCCTTATATCACCCTTATTTCCATTCTAAAATCTCTTTAAAACTATTTTATCGAACCTATAACACATTTGTCTTAATCGGTACAGAATTTCTCCGTTTAAGCCTGTACTAATATTAGTTACAAAGAAAAGAAGCTATCTTCTCCAGCTAATGCGAAAGTATAATAGCTTCTAATCTGCTTACTAATTACTTATTGCTAATATAATTATGTGTTCAGTCTTATAATTTTTATTTTTGAAGAAGATGAACTGCATATCCTGCCACTTCATCTTTCAGATATATTGCTGTTCTCTTATTGGCACTGTCGTATTTGGAGGTTGTTTCATCAAAACTGATACCGCAGCTCTCCAGATGATAAATTGCTCTATCAAGATAATTTGTTGCAATGGCTATATGTCCGTGCTGTCCTAGATATGGAGTCTTCATCACTTCTATACCAAGGCCTGCAAAGATAGAAGCATTTCCCATTTTTTTTGTAAATCCAAAAAGATTTTGAAAAACCGTAGCTATACTATCTGCTTCCGTCTCATTCTGAGCATTAATGCCGATATGTCGCAGTTCAAAACCTAACATCTTTACTACCGCATCTTTTGTAATTTCTTTTATTTTATCAAATTCCTTGTTTTCAATCAGTGCTTCACTTACCATCCAGCTGCCGCCACAGGCTATGATTTTAGGGAAATCCAGATAGGATAACAGGTTCTTTTCCGTTATACCTCCGGTAGGCATGAATTTCATCTTGTGGTAGGGTGCAGCCATGGCTTTAATCATGTTAAGCCCTCCTGCTGCTTCTGCGGGAAAGAACTTGACTACCTCAAGTCCCAGTTCAATCGCTTGCTCCACGTCACTGGGATTAGAGCATCCGGGAGTTATTGGTATTCCCTTTTCAACACAATATCTTACTATTCTGGGATTAAGTCCGGGGCTTACAATGAATTTTGCTCCGGCATTTACGGCTCTGTCAACTTGTTCTGTTGTCAGTACGGTTCCGGCTCCTACTAACATATCCGGGAATTCTGAAGCGATTATACGGATAGCTTCTTCTGCTGCATCCGTACGAAAGGTTATTTCCGCACAGGGCAGCCCCCCTTCTGTTAATGCTTTCGCTAACGGAATAGCATCTTCTATGTTATCCAGCTTTACAACAGGTACTATACCAAGTTTTTGAATTTGTTCCAGTACTTTATCCATCTTTTGCAATGTCCTTTCTTATACCATTATAACTGTCTTCTGACTCCATCCTATTTCTAGCCTTGTAAGCTTGTGTAATCCAGTATAAACCACTATAGTCTCTATTTCTCTAACAATGCTGAACCTTTTATTGTTTTTCTTATAGTATCCTCTTATTCTTATACCAATAATTTCTATGCCAGTACCAATAATATTCCTATGCCAGCAATATCTGTCCAAGATTTGTTACAAATCTTAAGAGGAGATTATTATTATACAGTATACTTAAAAAGGTATTGGCATTTATCATTTCAAATACATTCTGTCCAAATTTTGATCCGGCAAATGCCGTAAGGATAAGAAACCCTATCCATACCACTACGATTCCTTGTATGAGTCCCGCCAGCAACCCTGCGGTCTTATTCAGACCGTTAATGATTGGAAGCTTACTGATAATATCAAGTGCCAGACAAATCACTCCAAGTGCAATACTGATTATGATGAACAGGGCCACAAATACACCCGCATTTATTATCATCCGGCTGATGGATTCGCTTACATATTCTTTGAAGCTTTTTACTGCCATTGTCTTGTATACTTCTTTATTGTTGTTTTCCACCAAAGATTCTCTCATGGCTTTGGGCACAGGAAGTTTATTAATAAAGCTTACCTGGTCTGTTACTTTTTTACCGGAATCTTTAAAATCTATTACTTTTGAGATTTTCTTGGTTGTATAGTCCATAAATTTCTCATTTTGCTGTACCTGCTTATTTATGACAGGGCTGATCCATACTGTAAGCATAATAGCTACAATGGTGGAAAAGAGTGTGAATACTGTGCGGATAAATCCCATTCTTCTTCCATTAATGGTAAATCCGATTATTATAAGTCCTACAACTATTAAAAGCCAGTTTACAGGGCTACCCGATGTGATTGCCGTCATTTAAGTTTCACCTCATCAATGGTTTTATCATTTATTATTATATATTTGTTTCTGTCTGCCATAGGAAGGACTTCTGCTATTTCCTGATCAAAATGACAGTTCAGTTTGACCCTTCCGTTTAGTTTGTATATCAGCCAGTCACGAGCTGACGTCAAAGTGATTTCTTTGTTGATCAAACTAATACTGCTATAATCAAAGTCGCTGGTTTTATCAAAAACTATCTTTCCTTTTAAATCATATACCACAATCTGATTACCGCCTGCACTCTCTAAGTCTTTTAGTACAAAACCTATGTAGTTCTCGTTATAGAATACTGTTTTCACCTGATTCTTTAATTCCTTTGTAAATAATAGGTCAGGAGTCCTTTCCATGGAATATACGCTGAACTTATCATCTCCAAATGCACAGAGGGTATTGTTATTAATAAATTCTATATCCGCTACCAGTGTCTTGCCAAAATCAGTGGCTCCAACAATGTTATCAATATAGTTCTTTCCCGTGCTAGAAAAATTTAAAAATGTAACTTTACTGGAGGTCTCACCTTTCGAAAAATTCACATAGCTTGTAACCAACTTATCCCCGTCTCCCGAAATACAAATATCCACAGGAAACCCATCGTTCTTCTCATAGGTTCCTCTTTCCAATAACCTGGTACCTTCCTTGCTGTAGTAAGTAATGTAATCTTTTCCATCGCCGCTTACCAGCACAGCGGTGACTCCTTGTGACGCAATAACACTTTTTATAATTGGGTTGTCCGTCTGTATCGAGGCTTCTTCTCCTTTGGGTCCATAGATCTGCAAAAGCTTGCTTCCTCTGTCACTGACACAGGCATAGTCTCCCTTAATGGCCAGCTGAGGATCTTTCATCTGATAGGTATCATTCCATATCTGGTGCCCCTCTTTATCCACTGCCATTATCCCATCCCTGCTCATACGAATATAGCCATTCTGGTATGTGTAATACTTTGCAGAGGAGGTATCATTTTTATCCATTGAATGAATTACCTTATAGCTTGTATACTTTTTGTTGCTGATTGTATAATAAATTCCTCCCAATAATATCGCTGCAATTATTAGAGACAGCAGTGCAATTGTGACAACCATTTTACGGTGCTGTCGTTTTCTGATTTCGTATATTCTAAGTTCCGGTTTATCCAAAATTTCTGCCATAACTGCGTACCTTTCTCTATTTCCGATTTCATTCTTTCGTTTGTTTTATTATAACTTATTTCATTCATAATAACATCTATTTTTTTCTGTCTAAAACGGGAATAGGACTAATGCACTCAAAGAGGCTGTTCCATCTAAGCATCCCCTGCTCTTGAAACAACCTCTCTTCTCCTGCTTATATTTCTACGGCACTCTAAGTTTTTGGCCAATCAGAATCTTATCTTCATCTTCAATGTTATTGAGCTTTTTTATCTCATCCATATAGGTGTAGGTCTTATACAGCTTATAACTGATACTAGCCAGTGAATCACCGGTTTTTACCGTGTAATATTTTACCGCAGCGGAAGCACTTTCTGTATCTTTCTTCGTATCTTTCTTTGTAGTGGAAGGGTCTTTCTTGATTACGTCGGAGGAGTCATCTTTTTTTGAAGAATCCTTGCTATCTCCGGTCTGCTCATTCCCACTGCTTTTATCAGGCGCTTCTGTGGTCTGGGGTTCAGGTGTCACATTTCCTTCTGCTTTATCTACCTGCACTGACTGTGAATCGTCTGTATTCCCGACATCTGTTCCGGGTTCAGTCGTTTTGTCCGTGTCTTTTCCGGTGGCAGGGTCTGTAGCATCATTTTCCTCTTTTTCCGGGGTAGTCGTTCCGGCTCCGGCATCATTTGCCGCCACCTGTTTATCCCCGTTCCCTCCGGCAACATTCAAATTCTGAGAAATAGTACTTAAAGCCGACTCCATCTTCTTCATTTTGTCATAACTGTCCAACATAGTAGCTGCTATTACAAGAACAATGATAGCAAGAAGTGAACTGGCAACATAAAGCAGCCTTACGACATTTCTATCCTCTTTGATTTCCTTCTTATCCTGAATAACACTTCGTATCTTTTTAGTGGTTTGGTCGTTATAGACAGCTTCTTCTCTGACCGTCTTCTCTTCCTTATACTCTATCATGTAATTTTGCATTTCTTCATTTTTTTCGTAATATATGTAGAAACCGGGCTGCTTGATTAGCTGGTTATTTTCACAGAAATAAAAGGCTTCCTCTCTCTCCATGCTATCCATCTTAAGCAGTACTTTGTCATTGCCGGAGAAATTATCGCTATGCACTTTTCTTATCTTATCATTGCTTTCCAGATAGAATCCCGGTCCGATTAATGCCCAGCCCACAATTTCCACATCCGTAAAATACTTCTTTATACTTTCGTAAACACTTGTCCAACCATCATCTGTTAAAGTCATACCGGTGCCAAAGTCTGTATTTTTCATCTCTACAGCACCTTTGATGAAGATATTTTTTGCGTCATCCGTCTTAACAGTGTATCCTAAAAATATTGCAACCCTCAATTCACCAGGGTCAATATCCGCCAATTGTTTGATAAAAGTCATTACGTAGTCTTCCACGTATATAGTTCTTCCGTGATATAGTACATTTCCTACCTGCCTTATATTTTTAGGCATCTTTATAGTTACGGCGCTGCCGTTTATCTGTCCCTTCTGGTTTGTATTTTCCATAATTCAAAATCCTCCTGATACTTGCTGCAACTCTTTTTTACTTTTTATGGTAGCACAGAAGAAATAATAATTATGTCAAAATACACTCTGCATTTTATAAATATTACCATTTTTATTAGTTTTATTTCTATGATTTTTTCTTTTCTTTACGGTTGTCTACCGAAACTTTACATGTATTTGCAGTATTTGCAAAGTGTTTGTTGAAACTTAGCTTGTTAATTATTTCTAATTCCTGACTAAATGGTGTTTTTCAGGTAATACTTTTGTTAAGCAAGAATAAGGTATAGTGTACGAGTGAAAATAGGAGGTTTTGATGAACAAAGAATTAGATATAGAGAAGAAACTATATTATTTCAATACAAAGGAACGCTATTCTGTTTATGACTTCAGCAGCAGACTGCAAAGTATGATACAGGGTAAGCTGCCTAAAAATTGTCCCCTGGTTTTTCTATGTATCGGTTCCGACAGGGCAACCGGCGACTGCCTGGGTCCGATTGTTGGTTATAAGTTATCCAAGATGAAGCAATATGACATAGCACTCTATGGCACACTGGAACAGCCAGTACATGCTAAGAACCTAAGTGATACCATTGATCATATTCGTCTTCATCATCCAAATGCATTTGTAATAGCGGTGGACGCTTCCTTAGGAAAATCAAGCCATATCGGCTATATTACACTTGGAGAAGGCCCCCTGCTGCCGGGTGCCGGAGTTGATAAGGATCTGCCGCCAGTTGGTGATATCTTTATCACCGGAATTGTTAATTTTTCAGGAATGCTCGACCATATGCTGCTTCAAACCACAAGGCTTAATGTAGTCATGGTTTTGGCTGATTATATCTGTACGGGTATAAACTATTGTTTCTACCAGCTCTCAAAAAGTTAATAAAAAGGAGCAATCTGGCTTCCATCGCATACTTACCGGGCAACGCCTGCCGGGCTTAAGTGTATGCAAGGAATCAGTTAGCTCCTTTTGTTATTTCCTGCTTTTAATCAATTTTCTGTGTGCTCTGTCCGGTAATAGGCAATAGCCTCGGATATAGTAGCAATGTTTTTCTCGTTCATAAGTTGAATCAACACTTCCAGCTTATTCTTATCAAGAAATTCCTTTCCCAGATAAGCTTCGTATTCGGAGGCAATTAACAAAGAAAGATTCTTCATTGTCTCCTGAATTTCCTTGCTGTCGCTGTAAACCTTCGCATACTCTTTCTTAAGCCGGAGAAGTTCTTCCTGATGCTGCTGGTTAATTTCATCCCTGATTACATTTCGGGTACTGTTCTCAAAAGTACCAAGGGCTTCTTTCTTGCCGCTGTTTATCTTGTTAAGCTCCTCTTCCAGCTCCAGGACTTCTCTGTCAAAGTCTTCTAACTCATAAACGCTCTCATCTTTATCCTTTAAGATACCTTTACGGATGTTATTTATCTTTCTGCGTATTAAAGCCATCTGCCTTCTAATCTTTTGTATCTGGACAAAAGTACTCCGATGCCTGTTTTTAATATTATTCTCAAGCAGCAGATATATTCCTCCGAAGAGCAGTACTATAAACGTATAAATAAGAAATAAAAACACCAGTTTTTCTTCGGGAAGCAGCTGTGTATAGATAACATATGGGAGTGCCAGTAACAATACCGCCACTGTCAATATAATAACGAGTAAATCTGCAAGCTTTCCGGGAAAAAATATAGAGTAAAAAAATCGGTTATGAAGAATTAAAGGAATCTTATTCCCTTTATACAAATCCTTGATCTCAAGATTTAGCAAGCGGTATTCTTCTCTTGTGCCTGCTGTTTCATTATCGATTCTCTCATTTACCTTTTCAGTTTTTGACTTCATTTTACGATTCTTTATTTTTTTTATCTGCTGTCTGGTAAGGTCAAGCTGGGCATCATAGGTCTTCTCTATTTCTTCTTTCCGCTGTCTTAGAGTGGTGCTTATCTCATCAGCAATATCCTTTTCCATCCCCTTGATACTCTTTTCAAGCTTGGCTTCTTGTAATTCAAGGCTTTCACTCTGATTCTGACAATCAGTTAAATCGGATAGTTTTTGTTTGACAGTCTCGAGTTCCTTTACTCCGCCGGATAATATATTGCCTTGCATCACTTTTCCTCCCTTTGTATGAAACTTTATTTTTGATTTTACCCGATTACCCTGCAAAGGTCAATCCTTTTAGACAAAATACAAAGGGAGAAATCCCGTAAAAACCCCACGTTTTTCACATCTGCTACCGGTTTCTTATAATTGGAATCTGCTTACTACCGATTCCAGCTTTTCTGCCAGTTCATCCATCACTTTACTGGATTCCGCCATTTCTTCCAGGGATGCAGTCTGCTCTTCAACAGAGGCAGAGAGTTCCTGGGTAGAAGCGGAATCTTCCTCTGCAATAGCCGACAGGCTCTCCATCGTTTCGATAATTCCCGCCTTAACATGCTCCATTTCTTCTCCGCTCTTATTCAGCTCTTCTACCGCATCATTGGCTTTTAAAATCGCTTTTGTTATACCCTCAAAACTCTTTTCATTGTTATCAACGCTTAGAGACTGCTCTTCTATGGCAGCTCCCATCTTTTCGATTGTGAGTACGGCGCCTTTTGTATTTTTCTGAAGTTCATCTACTATTCTGTCAATTTCATTGGTGGAAGCAGAGGATTGTTCTGCCAGCTTTTTAATCTCTTCTGCAACAACTGCAAAGCCTTTTCCGGCTTCCCCGGCTCTGGCGGCTTCAATTGCTGCATTAAGGGCAAGGAGATTGGTCTGTTCTGCAATTTGAGTGATGACTTCACTGGCTTGTCCGATCAGTTCCGCGCTTCTGTCAGTTTTATTGATTACTTCTTTAATTTCCTTTGCGGCAATGTTGTTCTCTGTTGTTTTTAACCGAAGAATTTCAAGTGCGCTATTGCCTTCATCTATCAGTGATACTACCTTTTTCGTAGCCTTGTTTAGAATCTTAAAGCTATTTTGATTTTTTTCAATTGCTTCTCCCAAGTCCTGAGCCCGCATGCTTCCATCCTGGGTATGTTCTGCATGGTTGGTCGCTGCCTTTGCCAGCTCTCCTATGGTAGTGGAAATCTCCTGGGAAGCTATGGCTGATTCTCCTGACATCATAGACATTCTGCCTGCCGTATCGGACAGAGCACCGGAAGCTCCCTTTAATTCTCCGACGATACCGCGAAAACTATCCGTAATGTTTTGGAGCGCTACAGCAAGATTCCCTATCTCATCCTTTCTCTTTCTGTATTTTTCATCGATATTAGCAGAGATATCAAGACCTGCAATCTTTTCAGCCTGTTTTACTGTATTAACAATCGGATTAGCAATACTGTTTCCCAAAAGCACTGTGACAACTATTCCGATAATAATCGCTACGGCAAATACGATAGCAATTACCATCATAAGGTCATAGACTCTTGAGAGGGCTTCGCTTTTGTCCGCTGTAACCACATAATGCCAGTTGGTGTTCGGAATAGCTGCAAAAGCCGAATATACTTCTTTGCCTTTGTATGTATATTCATAAATGCCTTGTTTTTCTTTTATGACTTTTTTAAAAAAGGCTGCTGTTGATGCCATGCTCTTATCCTTGTCAGCCTGCTTGATTGGGTTAAACAAACTTGTAACCAGTTTTTTATCCGGGTGTGCAATAACGGTTCCCTCTCCGTTTATCACATAACCATACCCATTCTTTCCATAACCCATGTCACCGACCATATCGCTGATTTTATTAGCATCGCTTCTTGCCAGAACAAGTCCTATTACTTCCTTCTCCTTGTATATAGGTGCCGCAATCATAACAACCGGCCCATTGGTGACTTTACTTATTATAACATCTGAAATTACGGTCTTACCTGTCAGTGCTTCTTTTATATAATCCCTGTCAGAAAGATCTGTCTGACTGTCATCCGAATATTGGGCTATTCCGCTCATGCTAACAATTCCAAGCTCCATAAAGTCTGTCTTTTTCAGATATTCCAGCAGAATTGGCTTCTGCAAAAGGAAGGACATGCTCTGTATGTAGGTTTGCCCCGCAATATCTTGTACAATTAACTTTTCATTTTCCATTCTGCTCTCAATGAGCTTGGCATCATCATCTACTAAAGTGCGTATTCCCTCATTGGTCTGTCCTCGTAAGTTCGTCCTGGCTGTCTGGATAGATACCAGCGCCAGGCTTCCTGCCACTAATATCAAAATGGCAAGGTAGCTGATCAATAGCTTTGCTTTTATTGTCCTCATTGTTTTCATATAGTTATCCTCTCCTCTTAAGTGGCTTTTTCAACAAAAAGCTTTACTTTTCTACATTCTAACATTTGGAAATTTTAAAAACCATATTAATATTGCTCTGTTTCTGTATGAATCTTGCTTTTATACTATTACGAAACTGCTGACAGCGAATTAAGATATTAATATGTTACTGTTTTTTTTGATTTTATTAATATTTCTTTCAATCTCTTAAGTATTCTTCATTGTTTTTTAATGATTTATCCAAACTTCAGACACATTTATATTTTAATATATTACTAGAAGTCAAGGGAACCCCTCTCCCTTGTTCATATAGATAATGCTTTTTCATAGAGCCGTCATTTACTTCTTCCCCTCAAGAAAGTAAATGGCGGCTTCCCCCTTTTATTGGGCATTCTTTGAAGTCTTAAATTTTTAATAAGTTTATTATCTCTTCGTAAAAACCGTAGAACTTTACCCCAAATCGTGGTAAGATATTAATACAGATTTCTTCACAAGGAGATAAACTTCATGAAAAACAAAGTACTAAGCGGCCTTCTTATAGCAATCGTTTTAACTCTGGCTGTAATCCCCTCTGCCCATGTTCAGGCAAAGGTTCAGAGTTTCTCTGATATCTATCTGGAGCTGTCTTTGCCGGATGATGCCATTGTGCTGACAAAAGATTCCCCCGATACGGACAAGGGTTGGCAAACGGCAGGCATCGTAAATGTTAAAAACGAAAAGGATAGTATGACTAAAATGGGGGTCCGAGCCATTTTTTTCGACCCTGAAACAAAGTCCCTGGTAAGATTACTCCAAAAGCAGTCAAGCCAGACAAGCAAGATTTTTAATCTTTCTCTGCTTTCAGATCAGAAAAAAACAGATTTCTTTAATAGCCTGACTGATTCAAAAGAGGAAAACACCAAAGCATCCATAGAGGAATATCCCCAGAAGGAAGCTGATTTTTTTCGTTACAATATTGAGATAACCAAAGATAACACCACTATGAAGGAACTTATTTATGGTACCATCGTAAACGGCTACACCTTTTCCTTTGATATCTATCAAAGCAATAAGTCAACACCTATTGATGAGACCTTTGTTAAAGCTCTGGTGGATGGTACACATTTCACCAAGTTTCTAGACAAAGCTGAAGTCGAAAAAGAGACAAAGAATGCTGCCATACTTGCATTAGCCGAGTTTGCCGCTATCATTATCATCCTCGTTGCATTACTTGTTATTCGTAAAAGAAGAATTAAAAAGCAGAAATTCCAGAAAGATGTTAAAGCAAGTGCGCTATCTAAATTTTACGAAGCCAAAAAAGCAAGAGAAGAGCAAAGTATTAAGGATGAAGTAAAATTTATAAACCGTACAAAATATACTGACCAGGTTATAAAGGATTTCTGCTACTACGACAGGTTCATAAAACATTTCCTTACCTGGTTCGTCCTTGCCATTCTTTTCTTAGCTGTTCTGGTTATGGTATATTACTCAAAAGCCGGAATCTTAGGCTGCCTTATTGCTGTCATATTGATGTTTGTTTTTGTATTTTATCAGGGTGTCAGCGTTGAGAAAGTTATTGAGAGAACAATAAAGTCTTATGATAAGAACAAGGGGTTAGATGCGGTATTTACATTTTATGAAGATTACTTTACCTTATCCGGTATCCAATATATCTCCAGCTTCCCCTATTTACAGATAACCGATATCAAGCAGCATAAGGATTATATCTATCTTTATCTTGGCTCGGATAAAGCTTTTTATCTAAAGAAGGATAGCTTTGATAAGGAATCCGCTGCTTTTCTTGAATATCTTGGACCTATCGTAAAAGCAGGTAATACAAAATAAACGGATAAAAAAATAAGGAGCCTTTCGGCTCCTTACTTTTTTGTCCTAATCACCATTCTTAACATTCGACTTCCATTTCAATATCTGATAAAATAAGAATCAGTAAATTTATGAAGGACGGAACTGTATGCAGAAGAAGCAAATACTTGTAATAGATGATGATACCGACTTATCCTATATTGTATGCGATATGCTGGAGAATTACGGATACAGTGTAACCTGTGCGGAGGACAGCGAAGCCGCCTTTGCTCTGCTTACCAGTCATACTTACCACCTAATTCTATTGGATATCAATCTGCCGGGCATGTCAGGCTTTGAAGTATGCCTTGCCCTTCGAAAGGTCTCAAAAGTTCCGGTACTCTTTGCCAGCGCCAGAACCAATGAAAATGACCGGATTACCGGCTTTGATATCGGGGGGGATGATTACTTGCCAAAACCCTATTCCCTGAAGGAACTTCTGGTCCGGGTAAATGCGCTGATCCGCCGCACTTACGACTACCAGGAGGAAGAGGAAATTATATGCATTGATTCTATAGAGATTCATCCTGCTGCCAGACAAGTAAAGAAAAGCGGTGAATTAATCTCTCTTTCCTTAAAGGAATATGACCTGCTTGCCTTTCTTTTAAAGAATAAAAATACTGCTGTTTCCAAAGAACGGCTTTTATCAGAGGTCTGGGGTGCTTTTACAGAAGTGGAGCCTTCCACCTTAACGGTACATATCCGATGGCTGAGAGAGAAGTTAGAAGACGATTCAAAGAATCCGCGGTTTATTAAAACCGTCTGGGGAATAGGCTATATGCTTCAAACCATCTGAAAGGGAATGTGCCATGAAAGGAAAATTGCTCGCAATCACAGCCTGCTTTGCAGGAGTTATCCTTCTAATCTCTCTGCTGCTTGCCTAC
Source organism: Anaerocolumna chitinilytica (assembly GCF_014218355.1). Classification (NCBI taxonomy): domain Bacteria; kingdom Bacillati; phylum Bacillota; class Clostridia; order Lachnospirales; family Lachnospiraceae; genus Anaerocolumna; species Anaerocolumna chitinilytica. The sequence continues at coordinate 101,109 of NZ_AP023368.1, read as the reverse complement.
TCGGTAAAGGCAGAGACCAAAGAAGAAAAAAAGGCGGAACATATTGTTGCTCTCAATGAAATCTCACAACTTGCAAACCAAGCAATCACAGACAATGATAAAATAACAGAAGAACTCCTGCAGGAAAAAATTAAGATATTAACTAAAAATATACGTACTGATACTTATCAAAGCTCCGATACTCTTTACCGAACGATTCTGTTATTAGGAGCAGGGTCCCTTACATACTTGTTTCTGGTCTTTCTATATGTCTATCTTTCCATTCTCCGGCCTTTCGACAAACTAAAGAATTATGCTGAAAGTATATCCAAAGGAAATTTCGAGGTAGCTCTGGATTACGAGCGTTCCAATTATTTCGGAGCATTTACCTGGGCTTTTGACCAAATGCGCAAAGAGATTACCAGCGCCAGGTCCTGTGAACAGGAAGCTATTGACAATAATAAGACTGTTATTGCTACCCTATCCCATGATATTAAGACTCCCATTGCTTCCATTCGGGCTTATACGGAAGGCCTGGAAGCCAATATGGATTCAACTGCAGAAAAGCGGGCCAGATATCTGGGCGTTATTATGAAGAAATGCGATGAGGTCACCAAACTTACCAATGACCTGTTTCTTCATTCCATTTCTGACCTTGATAAGCTTAAAGTTGTATCAGAAGAAGTAGAACTTTGCTCTTATTTAAACCACATACTAGAAGAGATAAACGGGGCTTACAGGGATGTATTCTTTACAAAACCAGGCTTTGACCTCTATGTTAGCATTGACAGAAACCGTACTTTACAACTGGCAGAGAATCTGATTAATAATGCCAGAAAATACGCAAAGTCTAACATTGATGTCATGGTAAAGAAAGAGGACTATAATGCCATAATCTCTTTCAGGGATTATGGTCCCGGAGTTTCTGATAAAGATCTCCCCTTCCTTTTTGATAAGTTCTACCGGGGAAGAAACTGCGGAAAAGAACAAGGTTCCGGCCTTGGTCTTTATATTGTCCGCTATATTGCCGAACAAATGATGGGAACGGTAACGCTGATCAACCATACAGACGGCTTAGAAGTTGTGGTTAGCCTGCCGATTATTTCCCATAGCCTTTAAGGATTTCTTAATATTTCTTCTGATAAAATACTTTCATAACAGAAAGAAAGGATTCTTGAATATGAAAGAAGCAATACTGTCTGCTAAAAGTCTGTGTAAAAGTTACGCTCACAATGGCGGTCAAAACCACATATTAAACCATATTGACCTAGAGATCTATAAGGGGGATTTTACTGTAATAATGGGAGCCTCCGGTTCCGGTAAATCAACTTTACTTTATACTATAAGCGGAATGGACCGGGCTACCGCAGGAAAGGTTTTTTTTAAGGACAATGAGATTACCAAGCTAAAAGAGGATAAGCTTGCGAAGTTACGGCAGGGGGATTTTGGCTTTGTTTTTCAGCAGATGCATCTGGTGGGTAATTTAAGTCTATTTGAAAACATTGCAGTTACCGGTTATTTGAATAAAAATCTGCCTTCCCAGGAAGTAATTAAAAGAACGAACACCCTTCTTGAAAAAATGGGGTTAAACGACATGTCTAAAAGGATGCCTTCCCAGGTTTCAGGCGGAGAACAGCAAAGGGCTGCCATAGCAAGGGCTGTAATAAATAAACCCTGTCTGCTTTTTGCCGATGAACCTACAGGTGCTCTTAATAGAAAAAACACTACGGAAGTTCTTAATCTATTAACCGAGCTTAACAAAGAAGGCCAGAGTATTCTCATGGTTACCCATGATATGCGGGCTGCTCTCAGGGCTACCAGACTTCTATATCTGGAAGATGGCAGAATCATCGGCGAACTTAATCTTCCCACTTTTCAGTTAAGTGATGAGAAAAGCCGCGAAGCTCAGGTCGACGCTTGGCTTTCCTCCATGGAATGGTGAGGTGTCCTATGGAGATTATAACCTTACTAACAGCAAATCTGCGTTCTAAAAAGAATGCACTCATCAGTGTATATATTCTAATGCTTATTGTTACAGCAACCCTTACTGCCGTAATCAGTGCAAATGATAATTTCAGCAGGAATCTTATCGATGCTCAAAGATCCGTTGACACCGGTGACCTTGTTCTTACAATTGACGATAAATATGCTACAGATGAATTATTTGATAAAATAAAAGAAAGTCCGGATGTAAGCCGTATACGGGATGTAGAGACTATTACTTCCCATAATTCCGTCACAAACGGAAAAGAGCTGACTAACCGCTCTTTGCTTATAGCCTTCCAAAAGAATAAACAGCAATTTTTCCTCTACAACAAAAAAGAGAATGGCTTTGTAACGAAGGTTCAAGAACCGGGAGAAGGAGAAGTGTATGTGCCTGTCAGCCTGAAACAGCTGTATGGCTGTAAGATTGGCAGCGCTTTTACATTAAAGACCAATCATGGAGATGTGACCTTTCATATTAAAGGATTTATTGAGGAACCATTCGTAGGCGGATATTTTCTGGGTATCAAGACTATGTATATTTCAGAAAATGACTATAGAAAATTATTGGCTCAGAATATTGATAACGCTTCAGATACGGAGCCCATGCTTATAAACAGCCATGCAGTTCACATCTTTAAAGAAGCTAAAAGTAAATTATCAATGGCGGAATTCCAAAAGGAATTGAACAAATACAGCGGACTTTCCGATTACGGCATGACGCTATCAGCAGAAGATGCCAGAGACTATACTCTTATCTTTAACAATATAGGCGGCGGAATCCTCTATGTTTTCATCCTGCTTCTCTTCTTTATTGTATTAATTGTAATGGGGCACAGTGTCAGCAGCAGTATAGAGATGGATTATGTCAGCTTAGGATTTTTAAAGTCCCAGGGGTTCACCACAAGAAAGCTGCGGCTTTTGTACTTGCTGCAATATCTTTTTGCAGAAACCTTAGGGGCTCTGACCGGTATCTTTGCTGCCATTCCTTTTGTTAAACTTCTTGGAAATATCTTTCAGCCCATAACCGGCATACTTGCAACAACAGAACTCTCCCTTGTAAAATGTCTGCTGATTATAGCTGGTATTCTGCTGATTGAAAGCCTGTTTCTCCTTCTTAAAACCATACGTTTAGGGAAAATATCGCCGGTCCAAGCAATTTCAGGTGGTATCAAAGACATATACTTTGACAGCCGGCTGATGATTCCTGTTGGAAAACGGGCACTTCCAGCCAAACTTGCCCTAAGACAATTTACTTCCAACAAGCGGCAATATACCGGAACTATCCTGATTGTAGCTATCCTGGCTTACTTTATGATATCCATGACGATACTTGCAAATTGTATGCTGCCAGAGTCCGTTGAAGAGAGCTTTGGCGGAATAATCTCCGATATCAACCTAACTTTTACGACCACTTTTCAAATGGAGAAAGCCATTGAAATTGAACATGAAATCGAAAAAATTACTCCTATAAAAATGTCTCTGTATGCAGCTTATAAATATATCGCCGTGGATGACACCGAATATAACTGTGTTATTTATGATAAACCGGAGCAGTTCAAAAGTATCTTAAAGGGAAGAGCCCCTCTTTATGAGAATGAAATTATCATTACGGAGATTCTTTCGAAGGAAATCGGTAAAGGGATAGGAGATACCGTGACCCTATCATACCGCGGAAAAAGAGGCGAATACCTTATCTCCGGGATCTACCAATCCATGCGGGATGTGGGGAAATGCTTTGCCATGAACTTAAAAGGTGAATCCTTACTAACAGAAGAACAGCCCAGTGACGCCTATATTCAGCTGGAGGATAAGGAGAAAACATCTGAGGTGATATCCATGCTGAACCATAAGTTCCCCTCACTCTTAGAAGCCAGCACCTCCAAGGAAACCGGAGATATCAGTGATATGATACAGTTTGCCCTAAACACAATAGCAATCGTTATCTATACTGTGTCCATCTTCTTTATCCTGGTTGTGGTAAATATGGTCTGTGGTAAGATATTCTTAAAAGAAAAGAAAGATATTGGTATCTATAAGGCTTTGGGCTTTACTTCCAGAAATCTTCGCCTTCAGTTTGCTCTAAGATTCTTACTGGTAGCTTTCATAGGCTCAACCGCAGGTATGCTGCTTTGTATCCTGTTCAATGACCGGATGTTAAGCCTGCTCCTTCATACCGTTGGCATAACGAACTTCCAAACCGTTTACAGCCCTTTTACCTTGCTGCTTCCTATGACGCTTATTTGTGTATGTTTCTTTCTCTTCTCCTATCTGTCCTCCAAAAGAGTACAAAATGTAGATATTAGAGAACTTATAACGGAATAATTTCCACGGCCTTCAGAAGATTTTTCGGAGCACTCTCTAAGATAGATGCAATTAATTCCGCCATTTCTTCCGGAGTCTCCTTCATACCACTTCTTAGCCATTCACCTATAATACTCGTCTGTATACCTACGATAATAGCAATCATGTAACGTTGGGGGATTTTTAATTCCCCCTCTATGCTATTATTTATTATGGTTCTTATGGTTTCACTGAGTTTATGGAGAAAAGAAGGGTCTCCGTTATCATTTATCATAAGGGAAAAGAACCTGGCATTATCACTGACGTATCTGTATACTTTACTCAAAGCAGAAATTGGCTTGCCATCGGCAAGCCCTTTATTTTTCATAATTTCAAAAGGCATGTCCTTTACTATCTCTTTTAACCCCAGAAGGACATCCTCTTCCAGACTATTAAGCAGATCATATTTATCTGTATAATGCAGATAGAAAGTATTCCTGCTGATGAAAGCTTTCCTCGTTATACCCTCTACAGTTACTTTTGTAAATCCGACTTCTTCCATCAGCTCTAAAAATGCTGTCTTAATCATATGTCTGGTCCGTATTACTCTTAGGTCTGCTTTCTTATCCATAATAACTCCTTTGATAAATATAGTTAAACTAGCCTTTCAACATAACGGTCATTCCTTATCAACACACCTTAGGTTTATGCCATGGATTGCCAGGTACAAATGTAACCCTTCGGTGATAATGGACAGTTTTTAATAAAGTGACCATTGATAAATAATGGACAGGTGTATTATAATTTCTTCAGAAATAAAAATCAATCACTTTTGAAAAGAGGCGCTTATGGACATTACAGGTATCAATATTTGTAAAAGCTTTCATAAAAAACCCGTTATCAGAAATATATCCCTTTCCATCCCTTCAGGAGAAATCATTTGTCTCTTAGGTCCCAGCGGTGCTGGTAAAACGACACTAATACGTCTGCTTATCGGAGCCATCCCCGCTGATAAAGGTGAAATTCGTTATGATAACACCCCCATACCCAACCTGAAACTTCTTAAAAAAATTGGTTTCATGCCCCAAAATGATGCAATCTACGAAGATCTATCCGGCATAGACAACTTGTTCTTTTTCGCAGAACTTTACGGCTTGAAGAAAAAGGATTCTGTAAGACGCATTGATGAGGTGCTTAAGCTCGTTGATTTAAGCCAAGATTCCGCAAAGCCTGTCAGAGAATATTCCGGAGGTATGAAGAAGAGATTATCTCTTGCAGCCTCATTGCTCCATGAACCGGAAGTCCTTTTATTAGATGAACCTACCGTAGGTATTGATCCGGTACTGCGAAAAACTATCTGGAGACAGCTAAGGCAACTAAAAGAACAGGGAAAAACTATCATTGTATCAACCCATGTAATGGATGAGGTAAGTGAATGTGATAAGGCTGCACTTATCTATCAGGGAGAACTTATACAATATGATACGGTTTCCAATCTTCTATCTCTTACAGAGTCGGGTAAAATAGAAGAGCTGTTCTTTATGGCAGCTAATAAGAAAGGCGGTGAGGAAAGATGATAAGCCTAGCCAAAAGAGTTATCCGCCAAATCCTAGGGGATAAACGTACCATGGGACTTATGCTATTTGCTCCCTTACTGATTCTTACCCTTATATACCTCCTGCTCGGCAACTCTTCCTATACCCCTACCATTGCAATAAATGAGCAAAAATTGCCGGAAGCTTTCGTCACTGCTTTGAAGGAAGAGAATACAGTTATCCTTAATACAACGGAGGCTGATTCTGACCCGAAAGCCTATCTTAAGGAAAATACAGATGTGGACGCATTCCTCTCCATGTCAAAGACAGGAACCACCATTACCATGTACGAAGCTTCTAGTAAAAGCGGTAAGGCGATGAAAGCAATCCAGAGTGCTCTTGAAGCACTTAACCCTGCCATGAAACTGGACACCGGCTATGTTTACGGAGGAGATGAGGATTCCACCTTTCAGACCATGGGATATATCTTCCTTGGAGTAATTGCCTTTTTCTTCATCTTTATAATATCCGGTATGGCTCTGGTTAGAGAACGTAACAGCGGAACCCTTGAGAGAATGTTAATGACCCCCATTCAAAGGAGAAGTATTATCGGTGGTTATACCATTGGCTACGGTATCTTTGCTATTATTCAGACAATTATTCTGGTTCTGTTTAGTATCTATGTACTTGGTTTAAGCAGTAACGGAAATGTCCTGTGGGTAATATTAATCATGCTCTTACTAGCCGTCGCTGCAGTATCCCTGGGAGAATTTATCTCTATCTTTGCCAGCTCCGAATTTCAAGTGGTACAGTTTATACCAATCATCATTATTCCCCAGATATTTTTCTCCGGACTGATACCCCTTGATACCCTGCCTTATCACCTTGGCGTATTAAGCTATATTATGCCCCTATTTTATGGCTGTTCTGCTATTAAGAAAGTGATGGTATACGGCAACGGCTTATCCGATATCTATTACTTTTTACTGGCACTTCTGTTTTATATTGTTGTTCTCAGCAGCTTTAATACCCTCGTGTTAAAAAAATACAGGAAATTATAATTCCATACACAAATTCAACAGGGAAAGCACTAGTGCTTTCCCTGTTGTCTTATTCCTGATTATTAATTTTATAGAATGGAAAACTATGTATATTCTGCATCTCATTTCATTCTTGCTGTCATGAGCATCACAGTATCTTGCTGTAATTATATGCTGAATTTTCCGCTGATTCGGCTCGTGCCTTTTCTATGCATTCATAGTTATCCATCAGCAGATTGCATATCTCCTGTGAGATTCCTTCATTATTCGCCATTCCCTGCAGAACTGCAATGGCCCGGTCCTTCGGCATACCTTTTCGATAAGGCCTGTCCTCGGAGATTGCCGCGTATATGTCTGCAACAGCCATAATCCGGGCACCCAGGGAAAGACTATTTCCCTTAAGATGGAACGGATAACCACTGCCGTTTAATTTCTCATGATGATATGCTGCCCATTGGGCTATGGTCTCAAATCCTTTTACCGATTTTAAGAGCCGATATGTATAAAAGCTATGTGATCTTATAATATCATATTCCTCAGCCGTTAGCTTCCCCTGCTTTTCAAGTATTTCTCTCGGAATTGCCAGTTTGCCGATGTCATGCAGATTGGCCGCTATATTCATCATCTTGCATTCATCTTCCGAGAAGCCTGAAAGCTCGGCAAGCTTTAATCCAACTGCAGCAACTCCGGCAGAATGCATGGCTGTAAAGGGACTTCTAAAATCAATAATCTGAGAAAATATTTTCGTCAGACCAACTACCTCATCCAAAGTTAACTTTATGGATTCCAAAGATAAATCATTTGGGACCATTGAAATCATAGGCTGGTAAATATAATCAAGCCATAAAGCTTCTTTCTCACATATCTTCAAAAATGCTTCCACAATTTCCGGGGCAAAGCTGGTATTCATACCGCTTTTTGCATATTCCTTTATTGTTTTTATCTGGCTTAAGATGTACACATTTCTATCCGGCAGAATGGCAATTCTGTCTGCAAAATGGATAATATGAGAAAGCATCGGTACAATCTCACCATGGTAGAGTTTTCCTTCTCCGTAATTCCAGGAAACATGATGATATTTTATGATATTTGCTATTTTATCAAGAATAGGAGACTCCTCGAACAACCTTGCTCCAAGAAATGCATGAGCATTTAATTCAATGTGCTCCTCTTCGTTAAAATCCAGATTGTCCTGCAAAGCAATAGCACCCACATCATGCAAAAGCGCAGCTATTACAAGAGAGCGCTTTTGCTCGATGGTAAGCTGCATTGCATCCGCAATATTATATGACAGATATGCAACCTGCTGGTGGTGATTGGTTACTTTCGGATTAACCAAATCAATAGCTTTTGTGATACAAACCACCAAATCATATAAATTTGAAAAATATTGATTGCCGTAAGGCATAACACTCCCACCTCCATACTTTCAACAGGTCATTATTTTTAAAGCCCGTACCTTTTTAAATAATTTTATATAAAATTAAACTTTGCAACCGGTGTTTTCACCAAATTAACATTATAGTTCTATATGAATGCTGCCGTCAACATAAAACAACGGCTTTTTCTTTATTTCTTTTAATGTGCAATACATTTACAATAACCTCGTTAAGATATATACCGGCTTTAGTATAACACTTAATACAATTTTCGTCTATTTTCAACATATTCATTACCCTTAAGAAGATAATAATTAATAAAAAACAGACTTAAAGCAGGAAGTGAACTGCTTAGTCTGTTTTTTGTTTATTGATATCCCATTTTTTTATATAGATATTTCATACTTATAATCCATTACTTTAGAAACAATATAACTATTTTTATCACAGAAGCTATGGCAAATAAGGCTTAAAACTGAGCAAGTATCTTACCATTAGAATCAGCTACATACCATATGACACTAACACATTTGCCCCACCATACCTCGGTGCTCTTATAATCCATACATTTTACAGGAATCAGTAGATAGTTACCATATTTCTTAATACTTGTAATATAGTCAAATTCTTTTTTTTGTTTGTATGAAATTTTAATAAATGAGTCGATCCAATTACTCTTATTCGTTCCCGATGTAAAACAGGATACCGTAATCAATTCCTTACCATCTGGTTTTATACAATAAGTTTTATCTCCTAGAATATTGAAAGATTCTGTCGTACCGATATTATAAGTATAACTAGATTTCTTACCCGTCTTCGTGCTGTATTGATAATGTTTCTTGCTGCTATCCATTTCCACAAAGAAGATGCTGTCATCATTATGATATATCTCTTCCTCACATACCTGTTTTTCAATAATTGATTTTGTATTTGCACTGGAATTTATTTTGATTAATGTCCCATTCCAATAAAGTCCAGAGCCTTCATATACACCATATTGATAATAAATATCTCCGTTTAATTTAATAATGTCAGAAACTGTAGGATCTGATTTCTCACTTCCATCCAGCATAATCTTGTCTGTTGTCAAAACAGATAGCGTTGTCTGCAAAGGCATCATAGAATATAATGTTAGTTTAGAAGTAGTTTCATTAAATTGAGTAAAATACATGGTATTATCTAAGTTTTTTAAAAAGCGGAAGGTCAGGTTACCAGTATAAATCAAAGTAGCTTTCCCGCTGTCATAATCTCTTTTATATAGCTTACTTGTTTCACCTTTCACAACAATATAGTAAATGCTGTTATCATCAAGACTCGTGAGATAGCCGTTGCAAATAGCTTTTTTATCTTTGCCATCAATGGAAACCGAAGAAATCTGAGTCTGATATGTATTTTTTCCATCTTCATGACTGTTATAATACAGGGTATCATTATGAATCATCATCCCTACAATATCTTTCTTTGACGATATGAGCCTAGTTTTATTACCCGTGGCAACCTCTAACCGGTAAATGTTAAATGTATTTTTAACACCGTTTACAGTCTGAACATAATACATGTTTCCCCTATCTTCCAGCATAGGCGAATCATCGTAAACCGTTGTATTAGTAGCAGCGTTGATTATAAGTACATCCTGAGGTAGTAAATTCACAATTATGTAAAAAACAAAAATAAATTTTAATATACTTTTTGTTATTGTGTTCATTGCATTCTCCATATTTTCAATAGTTTCATATTAATAGAGTTTGGTATTACCCTTTAGATAGATTTTGATAGATTCGATGAATTCTCAATCCGAATCTATCTAATCTATTAATTGTTAATATCATTCTCCTTATATTATTATATTAATACTTTCTTTTCAACTACTATATTGGTATTATTTTACTTTATTAAAATCATAAGAATTATGATTAATACTTTGCTTTTTTTAGATTTTTTAGTGTTGTCAACAGGTTACGCGGGTTCTGATGTTTTAGGGGTAAAAAAATAGACCTGAGACAGGGTGAAGCGCCCAATCTAGGTCTGAATTTTAGTTATTCTGTGGTCTTTCCGCATTATTTCCTATTATACCTTCGATAATAAACGTGGGTGCTTTAGCGATAAGACGAGGTGAGGTACCCGTCAACAACTCGAACCAGCGCCTTACAATTCAACTCTGCCCTCTAAAGCTCTAAGTAATGTCACCTCATCAATGTATTCTAGATCTCCTCCCACCGGTACACCGCTGGCAATTCGGCTTACCTTGATTCCTGTAGGCTTAATCAGTTTACTGATATACATGGCGGTTGTTTCACCCTCCAAGCTGGAATTCGTTGCAATAATAACCTCTTTGATATCTCCTTCCAGTCTTACAATCAATTCTTTTAGCTTGATTTCATCCGGACCGATGCCAAGCATAGGGGAGATTGCTCCGTGAAGCACATGGTATACTCCATCGTATCTTCCGGTCTTTTCATAAGCTGCCAAGTCCCTTGGATTCTCCACCACCATAATGGTATGGTGATCCCTTTTCTCACTGGCACAGATGGGGCAGTACTCACTGTCCGTTAAGGTATAGCATTCTTTGCAATACCTTACGTTTGCTTTTGCTGAGGTGATTGCCTTGGAGAGATTATTTACCTGGTCCTCAGGCATATTTATAATATAAAAAGCAAGCCTTTGGGCTGTTTTGGCTCCAATCCCCGGCAGCCTTGACAATTCTTCAATTAGCTTACTGATTTGACTGCTGTAATAATTCATACATCCTCTTTCTCTAATAAAGTTTTTATAAGCACAGCTATAATCTTACTTTATTATTTTCATGTGTTCATGTCAAGCTTTATGGCAACCTTTATGAAATAGCAATCCGCTATTCCTGGGACGGCTCCTCCACGATAATAAAATTGAATTGGTAATCATAAAGATAGGAGGATAATTCAGCAATGACCTTCTGCTTTTCCTGCTCTGTACATTTTATGTGAATAATCTTATTGATCTCATCAGTCTGCTGTTCCATCTCTGCCTCCTCTTTAAAATCAAGAGGATGTTACAAAACAAAGCCCTGCGGCGTGTGAGCAAATCATACCCGCAGGGCTTCCTTTGACAACAGCCCCTGTAAACTTCATTCATATGTGTTTCCACACTTAAACAAGCTCTTCTATTTGTTAAAACTTAGAAAGGAAAACCACCGAGTCCTCCAAGTCCTCCTGTAATCTGACCCATTACGGACTGAGATTCCTCTTCCATCTTACGAAGAGCTTCGTTAGCAGCCGCCATAATAAGATCCTGAAGCATTTCTATATCATCCGGGTCAACTACCTCTTTGGATAATACCACACCTGATATCTCCTTTTTACCGGATACTCTTACGGTTACTGCTCCGCCGCCGGCAGAAGCTTCCCATTCCTTCTCTTCAATCTCTTTTGTCTTTTCTTCCATCTGCTTTTGCATTCTCTGAGCCTGCTTCATCAGATTATTCATATTGCCGGGCATTGCTCCTCCCGGAAATCCTCCGCGTTTTGCCATGTTTCTTTCTCCTTATCTTTTAATCTTCATATTCTATATCAATATTTTTTATTATCTTTCGCAAATCAAAGGCTTCTTCTGTAATACCCTTATCCGTGGATGCCAATTTCGTTAAAACCTCCACATCCTTTGGAACGAATCTGGCTATGGCACTTTTGAGTTCCTGCATATGTGCTTCCTTTTTAAGGGCTTCCATATCCCATTCATCTGCAAATACTAAAAGCAGGGCATTATTATTACCGATACTTGGTCTTGCGTTTGTCAGGGAAACCTTCGTGATTCCACTGGTTGAGGCGATAATATTACTCCAATTCTTTGCCACCAGCTTTAAATCCTCTGAGACTGCTTTCGGCAGTTCTGCAGGTATTACTTCTGTTTTTATAGTCTCCTTTGGAACTTCGCTTCCTGTCGCTGCTGCCGTTATAGTAACGCCATTCTCAAGCTTTGCCTCCAATTGTCTTATCCGCTCTAAGATATCCTCATAGCTCTTTTCCATCTGGGGCCGGCATAATTTAATCAGCGCAACCTCAACTATCACTCGCTTTTGTGAAGCATAACGGATCTGATTGGATAAATCGGAAAAGATACGGATAAATCGTATCAGAGTATCTGTATTCCATTCCCTGGCCTGCTCTTCTAACAAGGCAAGATTCTCGGTAGAGACTTCAACCGCTTCACTGGCATCTTCCGAAGTCTTTACTAACAGCAGATTCCTTAAATACCAGGTAAAATCTACCGCAAATTGGGTAAGTTCTCTGCCGCTTACAATCAGTTCTTCCAGAATACCCATACATTGACTAACATCATTCTTAGAAATTGCAGTTAAAAGCCTTGCAAATACTTCGATGTCTACTGCTCCCAGTACCTCTAGTACCTTATCATAAGTCAGAGTCTGACCGTAATAAAATGCAATGCACTGATCTAAAAGACTAAGGGCATCTCTTAAGGACCCGTCCCCCATTCTTGCAATATAACGAATGGCTTTCTCCTCCGCTTCAACGGCTTCTGCCTGAAGCAGTTCTTTCAGCCTGTCTGAAATGGTATCAATGGTTATTCTCTTAAAATCATATCTCTGGCATCTTGAAAGGATGGTTATGGGTATTTTTTGAGCTTCTGTCGTTGCCAGTATAAAGATTACATAAGAAGGCGGCTCTTCCAGCGTTTTTAGCAACGCGTTGAAAGCTCCGGTGGAAAGCATATGAACCTCGTCTATAATATAGACTTTATAACGGCCTTCCGTCGGTGAATATCGAACTTCCTCTACAATCTCTCTGATGTTATCCACACCGTTGTTGGAGGCAGCATCTATCTCTATTACATTCATGGAGGTTCCGTTCTGAATGGAACGGCAGGTCTCGCATTCATTGCAAGGGTTTCCGTCTACGGGGTGTTCGCAATTAACTGCTTTTCCTAAAATCTTTGCAATAGTTGTCTTTCCTGTTCCTCTAGTTCCGCAAAATAAATAGGCATGCCCAATCCGGCCTGATTTTATCTGATTTTTCAGAGTGGTAACAATGTGATCCTGACCCTTTACATCATGAAAATCTGTGGGGCGGAATTTTCTGTACAGCGCTGTATATGACATGCTTACACTTCCTCTTTATATTTCTGCCTGCGTGTGCCGCACTTTCGCGCGATGTTACTTTGTTTACTTCCTATCTATTTTACCAATGGTTAGAATAGTTGTCAAAGTATTCTTATTCTTTCCCAAAGGATGTACTGCTTACAAGGTAGTTCTTATCTTTTAATGCCTGCTCAATCTGATCCAGTATCTCTTCTGAATCCGCTTCCACCGTATGTAAATGAGTTCCGCCCGTCAAATCCTTTAAAGGTACGGTTCTTTTTGACCTTACTTTAGCCATAAAGTCCGCAACCTCTTTTCTGTTCTTGATAATCAGATCCACTGATATTTCGCCGTAGAGATCATGCATTACAATAACATCTAATATTTTTCCACCGTTATCTACAATCGTGTTAAGCTCATCTTCAATTTCATCCGTGGTATGCCTGGTGGCAAAACATCGGTTTACCTTCTGCTTTTCCTGTTTATAGATGAGGTATCCTTTCGTTGTTGAAATGATATTCTTGTTAACTGCCCTTAAAAGTGCTATATCCTGTACAATTACCTGGCGGCTGACACCCAGCCGTTTCGACAATTCCGTACCGGAGACTGCATCCTTTGCTTCTTCAAGTATCTTCGTCAGTTCCCTTCTTCTATCCTGTCCCTCCATATAATAACCACATCCTTTCCTGGGACTACTCACCTTCTCATTCTCTCTTTACATTGTATTATAATAAAAGCTCAAAAGCAACGGTAAACAGACGTAACAGTCCTACATCTGTCCGTTGCCACCTTTTTCTTCAGGGAAACCCTAAAATTCCTTTATACTGTTTCCACCAATCTCTGTGGGTTTATCAATGGGAAGCGGTTCACTGTAGTGAGGACATTCTTCCCCTTTTGGACTGTTTTCTACACTATCTAGTCCCGGTTCCGGTACAAAGGAAGGGTTGATAACAGGAAATTCTTCTATCCTGCCGCCTTCTTTTCTATTATCTCTATCGCTAATATCTTTCATGTTCTGCTCCTATCTGCGGCTATAAGATTAATAAATAATTATCTTTTGATAGGATTTCCTTCCTGTTAAATTTTATGCCCTATGGATTTTAGAAAAAGGATTTTAAAAATAAGATGGACATGATATACTAAGAAATACTTTTATACAAGCTGATAATTTCTACTGCATATTCGTGAAAGGAGTATTTATGTTTCGATTATGGGCAAAAATATTTAAAGAAAACCGAATGATATCCGACTTGGTTATTATAAATGATGATCCTTCCCTAAACCGTACCAAAAAGGTATTTCAGGCAGTGGATGAGATATGCTATCATTTTGACCTGTCCAAACCCTTATGGCTGGATTCTACCATCTCTGATTTTAAAAAGCATGATAAGACCAGATTCCATCAGGACAATTTTATTGATCCTATTGATTTTGATTTTCTTGAAATCCATGTAATAGAAGAAGATTAATCATTCCGAGGAGGGATTCATCATGCTTCCAGACCTAGCGCAATTCGTCAGCCGGTCTTTAAAAAGACTTAAGCTTCCTGTAAGCTTTCTGCTCCTAACCGCAGTAATTACGGCTGCTATTGCTGCATATCCTGCTATATCCATTGACTCCGCAGTCATGCTTAACAGAAGTTCTCTGGATTCACTTCCTGCCGGTTCTGTTATAAATACGAGCGAGGTCAAGGGCGGTACAAATTCTTGCTTTTATGCTCAAAAGATTAATACCTCCCTGAAGAAAAGAATCCTTGGCATCTCCTTTCAGGAGGATGGTAAAACAGCACTTTCAGACCTTCGTTACCTCAGAGTCTTATATTATGGTTTCGATGAGAAGTCTCATATTGGAGAGCTGATTGTAAATAAAAAAATTGCGGATGATTTTCTTTCTATCTTTAAAGAACTTTATAAAGTAGAATACCCTATAGAAAAGATGGTGCTGGTAGATGAATACGATGCCGATGACAAAGCCTCTATGGAAGATAATAATACCTCTGCATTTAATTACCGCACCGTTGCCGGTTCAACCAATCTTTCCAAGCATGCAATGGGACTTGCGATTGACATTAACCCACTCTATAATCCCTGTGTGGAAAAGATAAATGGAAAAACCGTAGTGTCTCCGGCAGGCGGAGAAGAATACGCTGACAGAAGTCTTCAGAATTCCTATTATATCAAAAAGGGCGATATCTGCTATGAAGCTTTTATCAAAAGAGGCTTCCTCTGGGGAGGTTCCTGGTCTTCTTTAAAGGACTATCAGCATTTTCAAAAAATAATAAAATAAACTGTCCTATCAACAAATACGCGCATTTTTCTTAAAAATATCCACAATGGGAACAAAAAGGTATGGCGCTTCAGTAACAACTACTGAAACGCCATACCTTTTTACTTATCTATGAGTATAAACTGTTTGTACACTTTACAGTCTCTTTAAAAGCTCTTCTCTCTGTTTTTCAAATCCAGGTTTTCCAAGAAGTGCAAACATATTCTTCTTGTAGCTCTCAACACCCGGTTGATCAAAAGGATTTACTCCTAAAAGATAACCACTGATTCCGCAGGCAAATTCAAAGAAATAAAATAATTCGCCTAAAGATACTTCATTCTGCTCCGGAAGATTTACAATCAGATTAGGAACATCTCCGTCTGTATGAGCTAAAAGAGTACCCTTCATAGCACTCTTATTGATGAAGTCAACGCTCTTTCCTGCCAGATAATTAAGTCCGTCCAGGTCTACTGCTTCTTCCTCAATAAAAATATCACGGGTGGATTTCTCAAGATTAATAACTGTTTCAAACATCGTTCTCTGGCCATCCTGGATGAACTGACCCATGGAGTGAAGATCTGTGGTTAAATCTACCGCTGCCGGGAAAATACCTTTCTTATCCTTTCCTTCGCTTTCTCCGAATAACTGTTTCCACCACTCGGATACATAGTGAAGTGAAGGCTCATAGTTAGCAAGAATTTCAATGCTCTTGCCTTTTCTAAGAAGGATGTGACGGATTGCTGCATACAACATGGAATCATTAGAGGAGAATGGCTGATTCAGACATTTATCTCTCATTGTTGCAGCACCTTCCATAAGTTTTGTTATATCAGCACCACTTACGGCAATAGGTAAAAGACCAACTGCTGTTAATACTGAGAAACGTCCGCCGATATCATCAGGAACTACAAAGCTTTCGTAGCCTTCTTCGGTTGCAAGGTTCTTTAGTGCACCTCTTGCTTTATCTGTAGTGGCATAAATACGTTTCGCCGCTTCTTCTTTTCCATACTTCTCAATAAGAAGCTTTTTAAAGACACGGAATGCAATTGCAGGTTCTGTAGTCGTTCCGGACTTACTGATGATGTTAATGGAAAAATCCCTGTCACCGATTACTTCTGCCAACTGACTGATATAGGTGCTGCTAATATTATTTCCTACATAATAAATCTCCGGAGTCTTTCTTATCTCTTTGGATACAGAGTTATAGAATCCATGTCTTAAGAACTCAATGGCTGCGCGGGCTCCAAGATAAGAACCGCCGATACCGATTACCAGAAGCACTTCGGAATCATTTTGAATCTTCTTGGCTGATTCTTTGATTCTTGCAAACTCTTCTTTGTCATAGTTAACAGGAAGGTCAATCCAACCCAAGAAATCATTGCCGGCACCGGTCTTACTTAATAAGGTCTCTTTCGCGCCTTCTGCTGCCTTTTCAATCATTTCTATTTCCGCATCAGCTATAAAGCTTTTTGCTGCTGAATAGTCAAATGTTACTTTTACGCTCATATTAACACTCCTTTTCGTGATTGTAAGGATAATATCTACCTTTTTGCTCGCTCTTATTTTATCAGAGTAAAGAATGTTATTCAATATACACATTTCATAGAAAAATATGAAATCAGCACGTATTCTCTTTCTTTTCTTTTGTTTTTTTTGTTGTTTTTTGTGCATTTTGAATAATAACCGCGCTTAAAGAAAAGCACTGCCCTATTTCCGGCGATTTCATGACCTGAAATTGGGCAGTGCTGTTGGTTCTAGGAAAATATATCTTTCAAAATATCCTCGAATATTTTTTCTTCCTCTTCGGAAGTGGGCTTAAGCATTTGAAATTCTCTGCTCTTATAACTTCTCCCGTTTTCAAGAGCTGCCGCAGTCCTGTCATCTTTGTATGTGATATCCGGTGCAGCGGTAATCTGTCTTGCCTTAATATCTCTAATCTTTGCTGCTTTTACATCAGCTATCTTTATCTCACTGCTTGTTCTTTCTTCCCGTTTTGCTTCTGCTGATTTCACAATCTTATCTTCCGGCTCTAAAGTATGTACTACCGGACTTTCTTTCGCAAGGAAGGAGTTCTCTTTTCTTTCCTCAGGCTTACTCTCAACTGCCCGTTCTTTCTCCTCTTCTTTTCTGTCAGAAATCTGGATATTCAGAGTCTCAATGCCTTCCGGGGTTTCTCTAAATTGAGTATCTTCCTCTAATCTGTCCTCTGTTTCTCTCCGCCCATGAATCTCCTTTAACAGATTTTCCTTCTTCTCCTGAGCCGCGGTTCTTTTATTGCCGCGATGCTTCTTCTCCAGTTCTAATACTTTCTTTACTTCCTTTTGATGTTTCTTTTCTTCTTTTTTTAATTGTTCATTTTCAAGGATTTGCGCTTTCCGTTTCGCAGCTTCCTGCTTCTTTGCTTCTTTATTTGCTTTGATAGCCTGTATTTTCTCTTCTTTTGCCTTTTGCTTTGCTTCCTTCAATGCCTTTTTTTGTTCCTGTGCCTCTAACTTCTTCTGCATTGCCTGCTGCTTTCTATTACTTTTATTTTTAGCGACTTCATCCTTCTGCCTTGCTTTTTGACTCATCTTCTCAAGACGTTTGGCCTCTCTGCTCTTTACTTTCTTCTTCTGATGAAAAGGTTTCAGTTCATTTTTATCCGGCTGTTCTTTGGTTACCGCCATATCAGAGGTGGGTTGATATGCCTTTTTGTACTGTTCCATCAGCTCCGGTTGATTTTCTTCCTGTACCAGTCTGACTTTTAGCACATTTTCCAGATAGTCTTTCATGTTAATCCGTATCATTTCTTTTTTTCCTGCAGAATTTATAAGACCCTCAAGAAATATCAACAACCCGCAGCATAAAATACCCACAGTAAACGTACTCAAAATCTGATTTTTTCCACATTCATAAATTAACCCCAAAATAGTACTGATTGCGCCTACTAAAAGGGACAAGATCAGAACTTGTCCACATAACGTTTCCCATGTTGATAAGTAAATTCCACAGAATTTATAGTGAAAAAAGTGTTTATCCACAAAGATATCCACATTATTCACACCCAGCTTCAGTTTATAGTAGGCTTCAAACTTCTTTTTCATATTCTTTGCCAGCTTATTATTTGAAGTACTCATGGCTTCGGAAGCTCTCAGCAGCCTGAAATAAAGCACCTGTACCACAAGCTTCATTAGAATACCACAGCCTGCCAATGCCAGTAATATGTAAATAAAAACATGGTTATCAAATAAAATCCGAATCACAAAATTCCCCGCCTTTCCATTTATTAACAATTATTATACTGGATAATAACTGCTTTGAAAAGTCGGGGAACCTTAGTTTTCGTTGACAAGGAAAGCCTTTGGTTGGTAAAAAAATTAAATTTTCCCAAAAATACGGACAGAATTCCCTTGTATTTTATTTTTATTAGGAGTTTCTTGTCGTCCCTTGTATATCAAAAATAGGACAAGCTACAGAACCTGTATAAGTGCTCTTACCAGCTTTACGGTATGTTCAATGGCTTTTGCTTCAAAAGCCCCATAATCCATATGAGCACTGTCATCTGCTTTATCGGATATTGCACGTATAATCAAAAAAGGTGTGTTATTCAGATGTGCTGCCTGAGCAATAGCACCGCCCTCCATCTCCGTACAGAGCCCATGAAACTTCTCTGTAAGCCACTCCTTCTTCTCCCTTCCGCTGATAAACTGATCTCCGCTTACAATTCTTCCAGAGAAAACCCTGATATCCGGATTTACCTCTTCACATACTCGCACAGCCAGGGCTGTGAGTCTTTCCTCTGTCTTAAATACGGAAGTCTCCATTCTGGGAATCACTCCATGCTCATATCCAAAGCCGGTAGCATCCACATCATGCTGCAGCGCATCCTTTGAAATAACCATATCTCCGATATTAATTTCAGCCTCTAAGGAACCTGCCACACCTGTATTAATAACTAAATCCACCTGATAATCATCAATTAGAATCTGCGTGCAGACAGCTGCATTCACCTTCCCGATACCGGAACGAACCACCACACAGGGCCTCCCCTCCAGCGTTCCCTCCAAAAACTCCATGCCAGCTTTTACCTTACTGTTTACCGCCTCCATGACTGCCTTTAACTGGTTTACTTCCTCTTCCATTGCTCCGATTATACCTGTCTTAATCATTCTTAGTACCTGCTTCCTCTATAAAACCCAAGAGTTCCCTTTCTATTCAAATATAAATACCTTACCTTTACATCTCACTAATCAATATTATGTCCACAACTACCCCTATTATATAAGACAGCTCCCCATCCTGCAACCACAAAGAACAACTGTTAAAAGCATTTATAACAAACCCTTTTTTGAATAAGTCTTACAGGACTCACCCCTTTTAAACATACTAAATTAGAAATATATGTACCCAGAGGACGCAGAGGATTTGTTTTGCAGTTTGTCTCGAGGGGTTCCTTCATGACACTTAAGCAGCCGAATACGTGACTAGGGAAAACAATGCCATGTTTGAGCTCAGCAAACTATCACCCCCACACTGATCCAGCGAGTTTGGCATTGTTCTCCCTGCCAGGAACATATTCGGCTGCTTTAGTGGAATTAGGAACTCCGAGCAACAAACTGCAAAACAAATCCTCTGCGTCCTCGTCCGCCTCCAATATTTCAAGTATCCTCACCACTTTAGGCTTGCACTGCCCCAAAAAAATGCTATAATAAAAAAGTATGTAAACTTATTTTACATACTATAGGAATGAAACCAAATAATTTTGTGGTAAATCACATCAAGTTATGCGTAAAGAAAGGAACGGTATACATATGATATATAAAACCAGCGGCGTATGCTGCAGCAATATAGATTTCGAAATTGAGGACGGTATCGTTAAACAGGTAATCTTTAACGGAGGCTGTGCTGGAAATGCTTCTGGAATATCAAAACTGGTTGCAGGTATGAAAGTAGAAGATGTAATCGAAAAGCTTGAGGGAACAAAATGCGGACGTAAGGCAACTTCATGTCCGGACCAGTTGTCAAAAGCTTTAAAAGAATGGAGGAAATAAAAATGAAGCGCATTGTCTTAACCGGAGGCGGTACGGCAGGGCATGTTACACCTAATATCGCTCTTATGCCGGCACTAAAAGAGGCAGGATATGACATACATTATATCGGTTCCCATCAGGGGATTGAACGCTCTCTCATCGAAGAACTTAAGATTCCCTATTATGGAATTTCTTCCGGAAAACTCAGGCGCTATTTTGATCCCAAGAATTTCAGCGACCCCTTTAAGGTTTTAAAAGGCTATTTTGAAGCTTCCAAGTTAATAAAGCAGTTAAAGCCCGATGTGGTATTTTCAAAGGGCGGCTTTGTTTCTGTTCCCGTTGTTTTTGCAGCCAAGAACAGGAAGATTCCGGTTATTATCCATGAATCTGATATTACTCCCGGTTTAGCCAATAAGCTTAGTATTTCTTCTGCCAGCAAAGTCTGCGCCAACTTCCCTGAGACGGTTAAATACCTTCCCGAAGGTAAAGCAGTTCTTACGGGAACCCCAATACGTCAGGAGCTTTTTGCCGGAAATAAGCTCTTGGGACTTGATTTCTGCGGTTTTACAAGTGATAAACCGGTCCTTTTGGTAGTTGGAGGCAGTACCGGGTCTGCTGCGGTGAATGAAGCGATTCGCCATGCCTTGCCGGAATTACTAAAGAAATATCAAATCGTTCACCTGTGCGGCAAAGACAAGACAGATGTAAGTTTAAACGGAACAAAGGGTTATGTTCAATATGAATATATCAAAAAAGAACTAAGTGATTTACTGGCGGCTGCCGATGTCGTTGTTTCGAGAGCCGGAGCTAACGCTATCTGTGAACTCCTAGCTCTTAGAAAGCCCAACCTTTTAATTCCTCTCTCCGCTGCATCCAGCAGAGGGGACCAGATTCTAAACGCCAATTCCTTTAAAAAACAGGGCTTTAGCTATGTTATTAAGGAAGAAGAACTGACAACCGAAACCTTGTTACAGGGTGTTGAGGAAGTGTATGCTAATAGAAATGAATATATTAAAGCGATGGGACAGAGCAAGCTTAATGATTCTATTGACACTATCCTAAAACTTATTAAAGAAATGACAAAATAAAATACGATTTTGCAGAAACAGGCTGCTGTAGGATGAATGACTTTACAATAAAACCATTTATCTTACAGCAACCTGTTTTTTTCTATTTTTCACCTATGAAGTGCTAATTTACAACATTTATTGAATCTAAGATTTTTGCAATTGTCATTAAAAAAATCATTATTACTTAGTACTTACTTTTACTGTTTCCGACTGGTGTAAAAAAAGACTCCTAATTTATTATTTCTTTTACCTTCTCCGTGAGTTTCTCTGCCAATTTAATCATTTCGCCTTCTTTATACTCTCCCGGAACCCAGGTTAACTTTACTTCATCGTTATCATATCTTGGAATAATATGAACATGGAAATGAAATACAGTCTGTCCCGCAGCGGTGCCGTTATTCTGGAGAATATTAATGCCATCACATTTAAGCTCCTCTTTTATAATTCCGGCAAGTTTTTTTGCTACTACAAAAATATGCGCTGCTTCTTCCTCCGGTAATTCAAAGATATTTTGACTGTGATTTTTAGGAATCAACACCGTATGTCCTTTTGCAGAGGGGGCAATATCCAGTATAGCAACTACCTTTTCATCCTCATATATTGTGGCTGAAGGAATTTCGTGCCCAATAATACTACAAAATACACAATTATTAATCATAATTCTCTCTCCTTTTCCTTTCTTCCTACAGCTGTAGGCGTAAAATACGTACAATCCTTGATTTTACAAGGGTTTTCAGTGTGTTAACTGTCGTTTTCTGTAAATTAGATTTTATTGTAAAAAAAAACATATTCTGCTAATATAATCTCAGGAGGTGGACAATATGTTATTTTCCAACGAAGAGCAACATAAATTACAGGATTTAATGAGTTCCAATGATGATTTTGCTTACTTTATGACCAAAAGCCTTGATGGGTGTAAAAGCATCTCCTCTCAGATATGTCATGAACTGCGAAACCCTCTAACCCTGATAAAAAGCACTTCCCAGCTAATTGAAACAAACAGCCCGGAAGTAAAAAATATCAAATACTGGGAGCAGTTGAAAGATGATATACATGAATTAGAGCTTTTATTGGAGGATTTTAGTACATACAATCACAGCAATAACGTGAATCGGCAAGATCAAAATATCCTTCTGCTATTAAATTCTATATTGGCTAGTTTTCAAGCTGCAGCTACCGAGAAAGGTGTTGAAATGTCTCTATCCACAGACAACGAAGAATCTACTTCCTACACTTTATACTCCTTTGACCGCATTAAGATGAAACAGGTAATTACCAATATTCTCAAAAACGCCCTGGAAGCTACTGAAAAAGGTGATTACATCCACATCACCTGTAAGGCAGAAGACCCATCCAATCTTCTGATTACCATAAGCAATAACGGAGCACCCATTCCGGAGGATATCCTCCCCACTATCTTTACCCCTTTTGTAACATACAAGTCAAACGGTACAGGGTTAGGCCTGGCGATATCATCCAATATAATCAGCGCCCACGGCGGCAACCTAACCGTTAAATCCTACAAGGAAGAAACATCCTTCCAAATAAGTCTTCCCTTGTAAGAGAAAAGAACTTAATTCCTTTTGCTCAAAGGATTACCTACCCCGGTAATCCTTTGACTCCCTAATGGTTTATTTAAAAGGGAATGCCTGATCGAAAATCCGCAGCAGACTGAAGTTTCCTTTTGCAGTAAGTTCTCCTGACATAAAGGCCATCTGCATTGTAGTATTCCCTGCAATTACTTTCTTCATAACCGCAGAAGGCAGCTTGACCTCTACATCCACATTATTGGTACCTTTACCATAAAAACAATTTAATTTTCCATTCTTCATTTCTGTAGTTAGTATCTTATCAGAATCCGTAAATGCAATTTCATAAACTGCATCTGTGTCTTTTATACTGTGGTAATGCTCCACCAGCTTCGGAAGAATATCTTCATTATCCTCCTCTTTGTTGCTTAACATTCCTTTAAATATCTGCGCCAGTTCTTCTATGTCTTCTTTTTGCTTCTTTACATAGGTATCATCGGATACATATACAGAAAGCTGTTCATTTTCCTGGGGAGTCAGGTTATTAAAGCTGCCCTTTAATAACTGTCTGTTCATGTGAAAATTGCTTCCCGGGAGCATTTTTGTCTTCTGATTCACTGCCTTATAAAGCTGTTCCGCATATTTTTCTATCATAAGACTATAGGTCTTATTCGTTTCGAATTCTATATGGTCCTCCACATAGGCCCGAATGCCATCCAGCGCAACACCTCCTAACACCTCCCAGGCTCGTACAAGATAACCTTCCGCTTCCCTTTCTCCTCCTGCTGTAGCAATAACCACCGGGAGCATATAGAGCTTTTCAAGCTGCTCTTTGTCTGCATAGAGCCAGCAGGAATCCAAAAACTGCTGCATAAAACCACCGATTCCAAGCCATTCCACATTCACGGCCAGAATAACTCCGTCCGCCTCCTTTAAGGTCTTTGGAAGCATAGCAATCCCATTCTTTTCTTCATAAAGATTATATCTGGTAACATTGACTCTGAGTTCTTCCAATACTTCCGTTAATTTGTGAATTACATAGATGGTAGAATCCTCAATAAGTCCTCTTCCGCCATAATAAATATTTATATTCATATTTTCTCCCGTCTGCGTGCTCTTTCGTATCCTGTCAAGGCTAAAGCATGCTTATATAATCAGGAGAGTGAAAGGTATTTTCACTCTTCCCACCCTTTTTTATATCCTCGGTTTGTCTTTCTATATAGCATTGCTGCAAGTATGAATCCCCCTATAAGACCACCGATATGAGCTGCATTATCAACTCCTGTACTTGTCAGACCTCCGTAAAGGCTGAATACTACAAACCACACCAGCTGTCTGGTGCTAAGGTTCTCAAGCCTGCCTCTATTTACAATAACAATATAAGCCATGGCTCCAACTACACCAAAGATAGCACCGGAAGCGCCAATGGATATAATATCATTGTAATTAAAAAAATTAAATGCTGCTGATACTACTCCGGCTATCAATCCTGATGCAAGATAAGTAAGAAGATATTTCCACTTTCCCATGGCTCTTTCCAGATTATCACCGATAAATAACAGCACTATCATATTATTAATTATATGAGATGGCCCGGAATGCAAAAACATATAGGTAATCAGCCGGTAATACTCTCCTTTATCCAATATATCCCGCCAGGAAAGAGCTCCTTTGCTGATCAGATAGTTCTCTGTGCTTACAGATACTAAATTGTTGACAACAATAAAAACCAGAATATTAAGAAGCACTATTCCGGTGTTCACAAGTGAAAAGTATCTGGAAACAGCATTTTTCCCCTTGGGTTCCTGGTCATAGTACATGGGTGTACCAGCCTCTTCTTCCGGAATATAATCTTTTAACAGAGAATCCTCCAGCTCCTTTCGTATTCCGGCAAAGTCATAGCGCTGGTTCTCATATAATATCAGTCTTGATCTGCTCGTCTCGATTATCCAGGATTCAGCTTCCCTTTCTGAAATCATCGAAGCTCCGGTGATATTCTCAGATAATATGATAGCGTGCAGAAACACCCTCTTTCCTGAATTTGCTGTCAGCTTCTCATAAATCTGCCTCTTGATATTTTTGTATTGAAGACTGGTAAATTCATCTCCCCTTGGACAATCCAAAATCAGAAGCGCATAATACCCTTCCTCTCTATCCTGAAAGTAGAGGGTAAGCCTTTCTGTATTTAATTCAATGGGTTTAAAGTTTCTTATCAAAAGAAAATCTTTGATATCATTTATTGTCATAATCACTACCATGCCCTTTCAAAGGTCTAACAGCGCTACTCTTCTTCCCAGGCAAAAGACCTTCTTACAGCTCTGCTCCAGCCATGAAGCTTGCTCTTTCTGTCCTCCTCTTCCATATCAGGTGTAAACACCCTGGAGGCTTCTCCATGCTGCTTTATTTCTGCTTTATCCGTCCAGAACCCTGCTGCAAGTCCTGCAAGATAAGCTGCTCCTAGGGCTGTTGTTTCCACACAGGATGGCCTTGCTACCTCGATTCCAAGGAGGTCTGCCTGAAACTGCATCAGAAAATTATTAGAGGAGGCTCCTCCGTCTGCCTTTAAGCTCTTTATCTCTGTTCCCGCATCCTGCTCCATAGCCTTTAGTACCTCATAAGTCTGATAGGCAATAGACTCCAGCGTTGCTCTGATTAAATGATTTTTATGAAAACCTCTTGTAATTCCGATAATGGTTCCTCTGGCATACTGATCCCAATAAGGTGCGCCAAGTCCTGAAAACGCGGGAACCACATATACACCGTTGGTATCTGTTACCGCCATGGCCGCTTCTTCTGTCTCTGCTGCCGTACGAATAATCTGTAATTCATCTCTTAGCCACTGTACGGCTGCCCCTGCTACGAATACACTTCCTTCCAGGGCATACTGAATCTTCCCTTTTTCTGAAGCAGCGATGGTAGTAAGCAGTCCGTTATTAGAAGCTATCGGCATACTTCCTGTATTCATTAACAGGAAGCATCCTGTACCATAGGTGTTTTTTACTTCACCTTTTTCAAAACAGCATTGACCAAAAAGAGCTGCCTGCTGATCTCCGGCTACTCCACTAATAGGTATTTTCCCACCAAGGAGTCCTTTTTCCGTATATCCGAATACATGACTGGAAGGCTTTACCTCCGGTAGCATTGACTTTGGAATATCAAGTGCTTCAAGGATTTCATCATCCCATTCCAATTTATTGATATCATAAAGCATTGTTCTGGATGCATTGGTATAATCTGTGGCAAATACCTTTCCCCCTGTTAATTTCCACATAAGCCAGGTATCAACCGTACCAAATAAGATATTGCCGTTCTTTGCTTCTTCTCTGGCCCCTTTTACATTATCAAGTATCCACTTAATTTTGGTCGCAGAAAAATAAGCATCCGGAATAAGCCCGGTGCGTGTTCTTATCACCTGGTCCAATCCGCTTGCTTTCATTGCCTGCACCATATCTGAAGTTCTTCTGCATTGCCATACAATGGCATTGTAAACCGGTTCCCCTGTATGCTTATTCCAAAGAATTGTTGTCTCTCTCTGATTTGTAATACCAATGGCAGCAATATCTTCTGCTCCAACTCCAAGCTTAGCCATCGCTTCCGCCGCTACGCTTATCTGGGAGGACCAGATTTCCATCGGATCCTGCTCCACCCAGCCTGCTACCGGATAAATCTGAGAAAATTCTTTTTGTGCTTTACTTACAATTTGTCCCTGCTTGTTAAAAAGAATACATCTTGAACTGGTGGTACCCTGATCAAGAGCCATGATATAATTCTTCATACATCCTCCAAGAGAGACTGTCTGATGACAGTTAAAACCTGTCTAAACAGTCTTATAATGGTAGATTATACTATTAATCCATGACTTATACAAGCTTTCTACACTTTTGACTAATTTAAAATTCTTTCATTTTAAACAAATAGAATACCCTAGAAAAGGCCAATTCATCGGAATTATTTATGGGAACCGGTTGGTTCTTAAGAAGCTTTTGTCCATTTACATGGGTTCCATTGGTAGAGCCAAGGTCAGTTAAAAACACCTCTCCGTCTCTTATTGTGAATACTGCATGGAGCCTGCTTACACTATTCTCTTTTAATACTAATCCATTACGGTTTTTATCCTTTCCGATATAGAAAGGAAAGCAATCAATAGGTATATCAATAAGATTTTCTTTGTCTTTGGCTACCAGACAATAAGTAGGTTCAGGCTGACGATATAGAATTTCTGTCTTCTCTTCTTCATCAAGTATCTGGGTCACGCACTCTTCATCCGGGTTCGTAAGTTCATTGTCTTTTAATATCGTACCTTTAACAGTTGCGTAAATTTGTTCTTCCGGACTCTTTCCTTGTTCCGATAAATTCTTATCTGTTAATCTTTCTTTACTGTCTTCATACATTACTTTCGTAACCATTTTTGTGCTTTTATATTTAGGATCAAATAATTTCGTAATTACATATCCTACAAGGCTAACCATCACTGCTGATCCGGCCAGCAATTTGATAAAGTCCGGCTCTCCCATCTCATTTGATAATATGCCTCCCTTATAAAGTATTAGTAGGGCCCCTATCCCAACGGCAACTGCTGCTCCTCCTAATATATACGTCTGAAGCTCGTAGAAGCTTATTTCTTCTTGTTTTTCATATTCTCCGGACCTATCTGTTTCTTCTTTTTTTACTCCTGTATCCTGCTGAAAGGTCTTTTCATTTTTGGAAATTGGTATTTTATTTTCTGTGCTTCCTATTACCTGAGAAGGAACAATCTTTTTAACCTTTATTTGCTGATGATTATAAGTTTTTAATATTTCTTTCAGTTTATAGAGGGTCGTATTCTTCTCTCTGCTCTCTTTATAAAGGGCATATATGAGTAGTACCAAGGGTTCTTCTTTGTAATCGGCTTTATTCATTATATACTCAAAAAAAGCTGCCAACTGACTCACAATATTTTCGCCAAAACCCGGAAAATAGCATAGCTGGAGCTTTTCAAGCTTTCCTTTCACATACATGTATTCTGTATTGAGTATAAAATCATCCTGTTCTAAAAAATACTCCATACTGTTATCAATAATTTCGAAGATTCTTTCCAAAAGGGTCTTAACCTCTTCAAAATGAAGAGTATTTTCTTGCCATATACTATGAATGGTCTTTAAATCCGTAATATCATAATAAAAAAGCTCCAGATTATCGATACACCTGATTTCTGTTCTTACTAATCCTGGGATTGTGTACTGTTCCAACATTTTGTTTTTATAACTCTTTTCACTGTTTTTACCCTTTAGCACCAGATAATTACACTTCAGGTCTTTTATATATTCCTTTTCCATTGATTTCACCTCTTACTATTCTATTGCAGCCAACCGATAGATTTTTGCAGCATGCTTAAGATGCTGTCTGCTCCGGGCAGCTCCGTCCCTATGTCCATTCCTATTTGAAATAGACGAATAAACTCCTCGTTTTTATCAAAGACTTTCTTTTCCGTGTAAGTAAATTGTGTTCCACCCTTATGAAAGAATTCCCATACTCCTCTTATTGGCATTGAAAACTTATAATTAACGTTCACAGTAATTTCTTTCTTCCCGATTCCAACATTAATATCAGAAATATCTGCTAATATAACTTTTTTTGAAAGATTATTCTTAAGTAAATTCTTCATAGAAGCAGCTTCATCTTCACGGTCATTTAACAGATGAAAAATACCCTCCTCTATGTAATGGTCATAATTTATTTCACTCGTTACCGTATCCATATTCTTAAAAGCAGCCCTCTCTCCGTTAAGAACCAGGAGATGAACTGCTCCTTCAATTACTCCCCTGTCATGAAGTAAAAAGCTGGTATAAATAAGAGCTATGATAATATATAGAATCAAGGGAATGAGGATGGCAGCCTCCAGCGTATAACTGCCCTTTAGCTTCCTTCTCATAACCAAAATACTCCTCCGAGGTATGATAGGAATAAAAAGGGGACAAAGGGTATTGAATCTTTCCCGCCGGCTTTTCTTAGCAACAAAAGGCTCAAAGAAAGCAATGCAGAAATCGTAAGTCCATAGAAAAGCAGGTTCAGATTATCATGAAAGCCCAGGCAAAAGCCAGTAATGCACACTATAATACCATCTCCAGGTCCTATCTGCCCTTTTAGCAGCTTGCTTAACACTAATAATACCAATCCAATTGCAACTCCAAGCAGACGGCTTATTGCCGGCAATCCTCCGGCTATTGAGAAACTAATCAATAATATGCTGCCTGCAGCCAGTAAAACAATGGATATTTTCTTTTCTTTAAAATCCTGCCATCCGCATACAAAAAGCCATACACTCATTAAAATTTCCGATAATACCTTCATTCTTAAATTCCTTTCTGCTTTAACCGCTATCTCTGTCTCTGCTTCTGCCTCTAACTCTCTACCCCTACTTCTGTCACTAACTCTCTACCCCTACTCCTGCCTCTATTTCTGCCTCTACTTCTGCCTCTAACTCTCTAGTTTCCCTGTCTCTTACGGCATCTTTGACACAAACTTCTTCCTTCTGCCTCCGAAAGCGGAATTTTAATCACCGTTCTCTTTAAGGCACTGCAGTTAAGATCCGTATGGTATCGGTCACCGGTATCGGTAATATAAACCGTTCCTGTTGTTTGTTTTCTGCCGCATATTTCACAGGGAGTATACTTGCCGCCTGATATGTTGGAAAGGTTCTTTATATTTGCTAATAATGCTTCTTTTATTGACATCTTCAGATAAGTACAATCTTCCCACAAATGGTATACATCCCCGTTTTCCGTAATATATACATATTCTGTATCCGCTGTACCTCCCTCTTCTCCTGTATCAGGATGATACCCGCTCCAGCCTCTGAGGGTAACTCGCTGCAACATAAAAAACTTACCTGTGCCAGGGAGCTTTATAGGTGGCTTTGCATAATAGGATATTACAATATCAATATGGTCATCCTCTTCCATAAAGTCAGAAAAATAGGTGGATATCCCCTCCATGCCCCCCACTATAATAGAATTATTGATATAGCTCTCATCCACAAAATCCCGAAGCTTAAGCTGGAAGAAGGCTGCATTTATGTTTTTTGTAATAAGCAGCTCCTTCGCTGTATCAAATATACTGCTTCCGTTTTCTTCCGCCTCCTTTTCAGATTGTAAGCTATCGGAAACCTCACTGCTATACTTGTCATTCTTCTTATATCCACTGGTGTCCTTTCTGGTGTCCTTACTGGTATCATTGCTAGTGTCCTTATTGGCATCCTTGTCCTTGTCACCGGCCTTATCCTCACTCTCATAATCAGCGATATACTGGTAAACATACCCGTACTTTGCTATCATAAGACCTTCCTTTGTAATAGCCTGCTGCAGTATATCCTCTAAATGGTAGATCTGAAAGAAATACATCACCGCTAATATGGCATACAGAAACAAAGGAAATATCAAAGCACACTCTACCGTTAAGGAACCTTTGCAGTCACGCTTCTTCTTTTCTTTTTTCATAGGATGTTTTCCTTTCCCTAAAGTGGACAGGGATATCCGCCCTTGTACAACAAATAAGCGCAATCACTGAATTTTAGAACACTTTCGTTTCTTGACACTTTTCGTTGTACTTAATATGGATGATGCTTCCCGGAGAGAGATTGCTTTTATTTTTGACGGATATCCTTGTCCACTTTATCGATTGTTACTATATCAATAACTCTAAAATAACCATCTGCTGATGAAATGAAGGAATTCATAACAGTTAGTTAATATACATATTCTTTTTTTATATGATAGTGATAGACCCCATCTACCAGTTCTTTATCCTTCGTTATGAACGGAAAATCGATATATCTGCTCTCCATTTTAAACTCTCCCTCTGCCGTAAATCCTGCCAGGCAATTTTTTATAGAGAATCCTTCTTCATAACCTACTCTTAGATTTTCTTGAATAATATCCATGGAGCGGTAAATCTTATCCTCCTTATTCTCTAAGAGCAGAAAAATATCAAGATAGGTTTCATAGCCTCCATAGCCAGGCTCACCGGTATCTCCTTTCAGACAGCCAGCTTTTTCTAAAATCTTTTGCTTTGTCAGTCCGAAAATATCAGTAAGCCCCAGAGAGAAGTCTTTTTTCTGCTTGATTATTTGTACACCTTTCCCGGAGAAAATAGCAGCCGTATCCACAAGAGCTTCACTAAATCCCCAGGTTACTAGAATTATATATTTAACAGCCTCAATAATGGCTGGCATACCGGTGAATCCAACAAAGCCTGCAGCCATCACCTGCGCTTCTTCTCTGCTTTTGGCATCTGCAAGAAGAGTTATGGTATCTGTGAGGCTTCGTAACAGCACGATTTTATTTACTACCTCCTTTAAGTTGTTAACATCTTTTTCTTCATCGCCTAAAATATATTCTTTTTCATAACTTAATACTCTTTTACCGTTCTTGGCTCCCTTAAGGTAATCTCCAAAATGCTCCTTTATGTATTCCATGTATAAGATATTGGCAAGCAGCTTTGAGCCATTCTCCTTCACCTTACTATCATTTAAAAATGAGAAAACCGGTAAATAAACATCTCGTTTATTATCAAGACTGAACTTTTTTGCAGGTTCGTTTCCTTCACTTGTTCCTATCGCTGTATTCATAATGACGGAGGGAAGCTCTGCGGTATTAATCACATTTTCAGAAACTGCATCTGTGTCTTTTACCACCAATTCCAAAAGTCCTTTGCCAAGGATTCTATTTAGCCCTTCAAAGAAACTAGTACTGTCTTTCGGCTTCATACAGCCGGTATAGTTGAACTTAAGAGGTGTAAAATCCAGGTTATTTATACAATTCTCATACATTTCCAGTTTGGACATATGTCCTTTAGAGTCATAACTTGAAGTTATTGTTAAGTCACTTTGTGCCAGATAATTCTCGATGACAGTCTTACTTTCGATAAGACATTTTTTCATTTCATCAAAATTAAACTGAATTCCTTCCCCTGTACTTATGTCTGGATTATCAAGATCCCCAGGGATATTACTTGCCTCTTCCTTGGTTTCTTCCCTGTACTGGTTCAAAGCTTCGATATATTTTTCTGCTTTTTTCTTCACTTCTTCATTTAATGGCTGCATTTCATCAAGTACATTAAGAGCCTTTGAAATAGACTCTTTTTCTTTTTTAATAAGTCCAATCAGGTAATCTCCTTCCCTATTAAGGCTCTCGATAATTTCTTGCTCTTCCTTTATGTAACTCTCTGAGGCCTGCCTGGCCTTTTCTATTCTGGCATTATGTGCTTTCTTTTCCTTCCTTGTAAAATTTGAGGTATTAACTGCCAATAATTCCACAAGTTCCTTCTGTGCTGCTTCCAGCTTAATTTTACAACCTTCCAATCGCATTAATTGTTTCTTCGCTTCACCAATATTGGTAAGAGGATTTATATAATTGCTTTTAACTGACTGAAACAGCCAGTCGTTATCTATCCCAAGACTATTTCTATCTACCGTTTTTGTCCACAGCTTCTTAACAAAGCTATCTTTGATTTTAACCATATCCCCCTCTGTCTGTACTCCATGCTTCTTCATTTCAAAACCATCTATGGCTTCCATAAGCAGCAGTACTTTTCCTTCAAGTTCCGCTGCTGTTTCTTCTGCTTCCTGTTTTTTCTCTAAGATTTCACCTGTTTTTTGTGTTCTGTCTATAAAATCAAGCCTTTCTAATAGATTCTTTATCCCATTCTCTGCAACTTTATACTTCATATATTCGCAGGCCTGACCGGTAAATAGTTCTCCGCCCTTATCCATCAGGGTCTCTGAACTTGTAATATTCATCTTATCTATAGTAATTCCGAAAGGCTCAAAGGAGGAGGGAAGGGTAATGGGGAGTTTATCCATACCTTTACGAGGTAAAAAGGTGTATTCCATATAGGTTTTTATGGTATCTGATAGTGTGTTATAATTAGCTTCTTTTGAACCGAAACCGGTATCCAGTCCGAATATATGATACTCTTCATACAAAGGAGCATAATATCCGGCAAAAACCGAGTCTATTGCCGTATTAAAAGCTCTGTCAGCCTGTACATAACCACCTTTGAGCCTGACAGCCTCTAATGTAGTAAGGATGAGTGCCAGAACAGCAAGTAATAGGACACTTAAGAACACAGTAATGATACCTCTCTCCTTTTTCTTCAAATGATTCCTCCTCTCTATTGCCAATGTGCTTTATTAAGAATGACCTGTCTTAATTCTAAGGTTTACCTTAACCCCTTAATTATTATTGTAAAAGGTACCTCCATCTGCTTTTATCTTATCAATTACACCCCCAACCACATCTACTATGGCATCTCGAAAGATAATTACCAGTCCAATCAGCACCACAAGTATTAATACTACCTCCACTACTCCTACACCGTCTTCTTCTACTAAAAATTCTTTTAATATTTTCATTTCAGGCTCCCATCTGCGTGCGTTCCCACGCGTACATAATCAGACTAAGTGAAAACTTTCTCTTTTCTCTTACACGTTTTGCTCCTGTTTATACTTAATTATAATTGAAAAGCAGAGAGTGCCGGTACTAGTATAATTACCATCACTAATACAAGCATAATCATCATTGGAACTAGTAGTTTAGTCCCGGCTTCTTCCCCTGCCTTTTTGGCTGCTTCTTTTCTTTCCTCAAAAGCTTTTAATGTCTCTGCTTCCAGTATACTTATAAAATCGGGGGTTCCTTTTTGGATATTCTGAGCAAGAAGAGCACTGAATCTAAGATACGGCATTAGTTTCATTCTTCTGCCGAAATTCTCATAAGCCGTATTTTCGGACACTCCCATCTTCAGTTCTTTTGCAGTAAAATCCATCTCTTCAAAGGCATACCTTTTATCTTTACCATCATTCACTTTATGGTAATCCTCCGCAATCTTTATCCAGGCATTGGAACTAGACATTCCTGCATTTACAAGGAGCAAAAACTTATTTATGATACCCGGATAATCTAGCAGCATTTCCTTTTCTCTTTTTACTGCTCTTTGAGATACCTCCCTGTTAGTTAAAGGAATGCACAACAGCGCTGCTATCAGGCCAAAGATAAATAATTTAACTGAGATATTATCTCTTTTTTCCTTCCAGCCAACGGTATATTCTGATATTTTCTCCGGCAGTGTCATCTGTTTTTCATCTTTATTGGTCTTATCCCTTAATTTAAGGGAATCCTCCAATTCATCAAATGCTCTTTCTTCTTTGGTATAGCTTTTCGGCTGTATTGCATAGGCTCTGGTATAATCAATACTGCTGCCTTGTAGGGTCAGCTTCGCAGTAACCTCTATAATGGTACTTTCTTTTAGTTCTTCATTATGTACTGTTCCGTCATTTTCAAGTATTGTTGTATTACTGCTTTGCCAGGTAACTTTTATGCTGGTACCCGGTATTTTGCTTGGAAAATATAAAGAGGTACTAATTGCATTTGCTGATTTGTTGTTCTTAAGACATTTTTTATCTAAAAACTCCATACCTTTTTCAAGTTCTTTCTTTTGTTCGTCCCGAGTCAATTCTTCTTTGGAAACCTTTACCCTGACCTCCTTCTGAAATATTTCTCCTGCTGCATCTTTTATCAACGCCGTTAGATTATAAACTGTATCATCCGATTTCCAGGAAGGTCTTTGAAGATATTTTTCGTCTATCAGTCCCCCTTCTTTTTGATTGACGCAGCCGAGAAAAGCCATTGAATCAAATGCCAGAAATACGATAAGTGCCAGGGCGAGTTTTCTGCCTCTGTGTATACGAACAGCGTGCTCTAAGCTTTCTCCTACAGATAGGGCATTTAATTTTTCTGCGATATCCTGATTAACAAAGAGCTTTTTGTTACTTACATGAAGAAACTTACTTTTCCTTGCCAGCTTATCTCCTTTGTCTATCAGGAAAAACGATATTCCATACATAAAAGCAAGGGGATGGTCCTTTCTTGGAAGTGAGCTAATCCATTCTTTTTCATAGTTCCTTACTGCAAACATTAGGAAGAAAAATAGTATTATTATACTTAGGAAAAATAACATTGAAATTCCTTTCTTATGAACTTATACACGAATATCCGTTAATTTCTCTGTCGCTTTGGTAATCCCATAATAAACAGCAAGTATTGCACTCATAATAAGAACACCGGATAAATTTCCATATAGGGGGTCTAAGAAGCCTGGCGAAGATACTCTTAAGAATAAGATTATTCCACATGGCATCCCATTCATAATCTTTACTTCCAGACGCTTCCCTGCAATCAATGTCTGTATTTCACTCTCCACCTCAATTTTATCGTTTATGGTTTTTTCCGTGCTTCGCATTATGCGGATGATATCTCCGCCTGTTCTTTTAGCCGTTTTAAAAACATCTGCAAAATTTTTGATATCCTCCACATCACTCCTCTCACCAAAATCATGAAATACTTCTTCTGTGTTTTGGTTCATCTGCAGTTTGCTGACAATTGTATCAAATTCAGTAATTATCAACGATTCCTTTTCATACATCTGCTTTAAATCGTTTGCTGCTTGGGAAATGGCATTCTCAACAGAATATCCTGCATTTAAAGCAGCAATAAGGCTTGAAAGCCCATCCTTAAACTCTTTGGTCAGCTGCCACTTTCTGTTCAGAACATAATAAGTCTTTTTGTTTTTTACATATAGGAATGTAAACGGAAGAAGGACAAGAACTCCAAGAATATTGTTATAGAAGAGATACCCAAGAAGGATACATAGAAAGATTCCCTGAATGATTAAAACCGACAACTCATTCTTATTGTAATGGTATATATTATAGTTATCTATCAACTTAATTCCTTTCGTAAGATACAGCATGGATTTATTTGCCATGAAGAAACTATCTGTATGGAGTTTTAGATTTAAACGAGATATATTAATTCATCTAGATATAATATAATTCTAAGCTATTACTCACAAACCCGCAGCGCTAAACTTATCCCGGTTTGCCAGAGAACTTCCGGTCGGTTTTAGATATCCAAGTACTTTTCCTTTTCCATCCTCACCGCTTTCTTCGAAGCTATAGAGTTTATTTAACTGTATTTCTCCCTCTTTTAAGCCTAGAATCTCTGTTATTTCAAGAACTTTTCTGGACTTATCCCTTAGCCTGCCAAGATGTATCATGATATCAATTGCTGAAGCAACCTGTCTTCTTACTGCAGGCAGTGGAATATCTGCACCCATTAACACCAAGGTTTCTAATCTGTTAAGCATATCAGCCGTGGAATTGGCGTGACCGGTGGACAAAGAACCATCATGACCACTGTTCATTGCCTGTAATAAGTCAAGTGCGGCACCATCACGAACTTCTCCTAATATAATTCTATTGGGCCTCATACGCAGACTTGTCTTAATAAGTTGTCTTATACTTACCTCATTCTTTCCCTCCACATTGGCATTTCTTACTTCCAGCCGCACCAAATTAGGGATATTCCGAATCTGTAGTTCTGCGGAGTCCTCAATGGTAATTACTCTTTCATCAGAAGGGATGTAATTTGATAATACATTTAAGAAGGTGGTCTTACCGGAACCCGTCCCTCCACTGATGAAAATATTATAGCCTGCTAACACAAGTTTTCTTAGAAACTCTGCCGCCTCCCCGGTTATAGAGCCCATCTGAATTAACAGCTCCATCGTAATTGGTTTTTCCGGAAACCTTCGAATAGTTACCACCGGGCCCTCCAGAGATATGGGCGGCAGCACGATGTTTACTCTTGAGCCGTCCTGCAATCTAGTATCTACTATCGGGCTGGCTTCATTTACAATTCGGTTTGTTTTGGCAACAATCTGCTGAACAATATCCTCCAGTTTTTTCTCAGAGTCAAACTGTTTGTTCCAAGGTAAAATTCTTCCTGCCTTTTCTACAAATATTGTTCGGTATCCGTTAATCATGATTTCTGTTATCTGAGGGTCTTCTATGAGTTCCTGAAGCACATCCAGTCTGCGAATTGTATTAAATATTTCTTTTCTGAGTTCATTCTTTTCCTTCAGAGACAGGAATTCCTCCTTCGCTTTACGAATCAGAATTTCATCAACCGCCGCCAGAATCGCCCCATCTTCTATCTCTTGGGATAAATCGACTTTTTTTCTGACTTCATCAATAATTTCCTGTTTTATCAAATTTCCCTCCCTGCTGTGCCTATCAATCCCTTTATTAAGTACTCATCATAAATACATGAGCTTTGTTTATCTGCCTTAATTTTTACGATTCTCTCAACAATGTCTTCATATCCTGCAAAGCTTAGCTGCTGCAAGAAACTCTCTGTTTGGTTCTTTGTAATATCTTCCTCTTCCGAAACAAGATAGATTACGTTGCTCTCCTGCAAGAGCCGAATGGAAGCTTGATTAAGAAAGCCTACTTCAAATAGAAATATATCATACTCTAACTGTGATAAAAGGTTCAGCCAATTGATAATATCCTCTTCCGTTATCTCGAAGATATCCGTACCAAAGGATACTACCTTAATATATTCATATTTTCCTTGCTGCTGTATGCATTCTTTTATTTTTTTTGATAATCCGGGTGATTTTTGTTTTAGATAATAAAGAAATTCAGATAAACCGCTCTCACCCTTTTGTGCAGTTAATTCTTTTAAAAGGGGGTAGGCTTGAAGAGTTGTAAATAGAGTTTTTTGATTAGTGGATTGCTGATCCCATAGGGATAAGGAAAAACCCTGACATAACCTTGCCGAACATAATGAAACCACACTTATTATTTTCTTTTCCGATAGATGACTTACAGCAATATTTTTTTCATCCTCGGGTAATAGCTTTTTTAGTTCCTTTAGTATTGACTCGCCCGGCTGATATTTATAAATCTTATGTAGGGAAGTAATCTCCTCTGACTCCGAGGCCGGTGTAAGAAATACCAGCTGCCGGCAATAAGCCTTTATCTCATCGATTCCGGATATTCCTTCCTCAATCAAAAGAATATCTGTAGGTTCCGCCTCCAGATACTCCCGAAGCGTTTCTTCCTTAGTAAACAGCTTGATGTAAAATATCCCCGGGGCCTTCGCTTTAATATACTCTGCCAGATGTTTTAGATATTCAGCATCACTGTCATAGATTGCAAGTGTTTTATGCATTTGAAACCATACCTTTCCAGATGCCTGCAAGCCTGCGCTGCAGGCATAAATATAACCTAACATTTACACCCGTTAAATTGAGAAGAGAGATACTATAGGCAATCCGGGGAAAAAAACTGCCAGTAAAACTGATATAACAAAACCCACCAATATTGAAACTGAAAAGTGAAGAACACCATTGTCCACATTCTTCTCGAGTTCTCTATCATAATAGTGGTACCAGTTAGGCTCTTTTTCGGGCATTTCCTTTGCCAGGTAAAGCTTTCTTATATAGTTCTTAAGTACAAATAATCTTTTTTGGAATTGACCTTTTCGAATTATCAGAATAATAGAAAAAAACGCCGCTGTCAGAAATGATAAAAGAATTATCTGAAAACCAAATGCTATTCCGTAAAACCCCCCGATAACACAAAATAATTTGATATCACCAGCTCCAACAGCTCTGATTAAAAATAGGGGAAACAGAATAAGAAATGGGAAAAGAATTCCCAAAAACCAAAATAGGATACCTGCTGTTCCATGTTCTGTCATATAGGTAGCAAAACTCACTGTGATGCCAATGACTGCCAGGTAATTAGGTATCTTATACGACTTAAAATCTTCTCTTATAGCTACTGCAAGAAGAGCAAGTATGCAAAAGAATCTGTAGTCGATATTCCTCACCTCATTGTTTTGTAAGATGAGCTCATATTACACCTGATTGTATTATTTTGTCAACTTAAAGAATGTAAAGAATTAGAAATTCATGACATTATACAATATTATCCTATTTTTTTGTAACTTTTTACCTTTGCTTTTAATAGGCTGCTGCATGACTGTTTTCTTGCAGCAGCCCTGTTTTTTTCTAGTCATTAGCAATATTGGCTGTCATTTCTTCCTTAAGGTATGTTCTTAAAGCTTCAATCTTTATTCGTAAAGCTACTTGTAAGTTTATAGCTTTGTCCTTTAAGCTAATAGCTTTGTACTTTAAGCTTATAGCTTTATCTTTTAAGCTAATAGCTTTGTACTTTAAGCTTATAGCCCCTATATAAAGTGACATTTATGTAAAATGAAAGTATGCTGCCGCACCATACACCAGAAGAAAACCCGGCAGCCCAAGGACACCAACTACCAGTGCATTTAAACTATTAACTCCTACTCCCAGATTAATCTGACTGCTGGCTAAAATTGTATTAAGAAGATAAATTCCAAGCAAGCCAAGGCATATTCGCAGGATAAAGTTTACAATTAGGTCAAAGCGGCTTTTGATAAATCCAATTAACAGTAAAATGACACAGACCGCCAAAATAGCCGCCAGAAAATACCACTTCGTCTCCATACAATTCCTTTCTGTAAATTAACATATTTTTCTATTTAATGTAGTATATTCTGGTAATTGCTTGACTATACTATAAATAACCTATTTCTTATATAAGCCTTGTGGCGGAATGGAGCAATTATGAAATTATTTGCCAAAAGAAAAAGGCAAGATAACACCGCACTGTTGAATGAAATTCAAATGACAAAGCTTGCTCTGGAATCTGCTTATTCCAATTTTGAGAATGTGGTAGATCCTGATTTAATCGACTGCTATATTTATGAAGTGAATGCTGTCCAAAAACGATATAAATTTCTCCTAAAACAAGCAAAAATACTGGAAGATGAATGTGGTCTGATTTGAGAGCAGCGTAAAAGACTTAAGAAAAGAAGATAAAGTAAATATATTATAGAAACAGTATGGCTGCATGTCATACTGTTTTTTTGAGTTAACAGGATTAACCCAAAGGTTCAACATATACCTTAATAGGAATTATATGGATTTATGTAGGGTTATGTTATATAATAG
This sequence comes from Anaerocolumna chitinilytica, assembly GCF_014218355.1. NCBI lineage: Bacteria > Bacillati > Bacillota > Clostridia > Lachnospirales > Lachnospiraceae > Anaerocolumna > Anaerocolumna chitinilytica. The sequence continues at coordinate 61,091 of NZ_AP023368.1, read as the reverse complement.
AAACATTCGTTATAGGTAACTTATCTTTTATCAATTCTGATACTAATAATAGGGAGAGAACAAATGAAAAAGCAACTATTCTTACTTCTAATAACAACCATGCTAATCCTGTCTGCCTGCAGCTCTAAAACTCCTGCAAGCAAAAATACTGTGACAAATGATCCATCGGTAACTAATACGGCTGATAGTAATGTACAGAAGGACAAAGATTCTTCCGACAGTGCCGTTGAAGTAGATAAAGGCTTATTTAATGTCACACTAACCATACCAAAATCCTATGTAGAAGGACAGACACAGGATGACCTTGACAAGCTTTGCAAAGAAAAGGGCTACAAATCAATCACCTTAAATGCAGATGGCAGTGCAACTTATGTTATTACAAAGAAACAACACAAAGAAATGATGGAATCCATGGCCGATACTATTAACAGTTCTATGAAAGAATTAGTGGGTTCGGAAGATTATCCTACTTTTAAGGATATTAAGGCAAACGATGATTATACAGAGTTTACAATAACTACTACCTCTACCGAATTGTCCTTAAACGAATCCATTGCACCAATGCTATTTTACACCTATGGTTTAATGTATTCTGCTTTTAATGGAGCAGAAGCAGATAATGTTGCAGTAACCTTTATTAATGCCGATACTGGAAAGACTATTTCTACATCAAATTCATCTGAATTAACTGAGTAATTAATGTATAGAAAAGCGTGTGAATAAATTCACACGCTTTTTTTTATGAGGTTCACTTAACTAATCCAAAATCATACCTTCTCTTATTATTTATTGTTTTCTGAATATGTTTTATTCCAGAATCCCAATTGAGTAAGGCGGCAGTGTTACTGTTCCATCCTTTAATTCGGTCTTTACTATCCCAGTATCCAGAGCACCTGCAAGCCTACTAAATCCAAGAGATTTCAATTCAATCTGTTTTGATTGCGTACCAAAATTATATAAAAGAAGAAGTTTGCTCCCATTATATGTTTTAGTTATTGCAGTTACATCACTGTTCGTTAACGTCGGAACAACTTCTACCGTGCCTCTTGTAATACCAGGGATGGTGTTTCTGTACGCAATGGCGTTTTTATAATAGTTATATACAGAAGTATCCTCTTTGGCCTGTTCTTCTACGCTCCCAAGAGGATAAGAAGTTCCCTCCATACCAGCCGGTCCTTTTGTCATCCCTGTGGAATCCGTGTTTGACCAGTACATGGGTGCTCTTTTATTCTCATCTTTGCCGCTGCCGGTCATTCCAATCTCTTCACCATAGTAGACAAAGGCGTTTCCTGTCATTGTAAGATTCATACCTGCAGCCATTTTCAACTTGTCAATATCCCCTGAGAAATACCCATAAGCTCTCGCGGTATCATGGTTTGTGAAAAAAGGAGCATCAATGCCCTTGGGATTATATTTTGCTATGCCATCCTGCACCTGCTTTAACGCCTGTGCAAAATATTGCCCGGGAGGGGTAGGCGCGCTGCGATTCAGAGTCTTTGCTATAACACCGGTCTCTGTTGCAAAGGCAAAGTCAAAAACACTGTCAATCCCGCTCTTATAATATTGCACATACTTGGAGAAATTGGTCCATACCTCGGCAACCATATAATAATCTTTATTTTTGCTCTTGATAAAGGAATTCATCCAGGAAAGCACATTGTTATTTTTATCTGTATCCTCTGCAAAATAGTGCAGCGCCGCATCCAAACGAAAGCCATGTACTCCCAGGTCAAGCCAGAAGCTCATGATATCTTCAATATCTTTTCGTAAAGCTTCATTGTCCAAATTAAGGTCCGGCATATTCTTGCTGAAATCTCCCTCGTAGTACCAGTCACCTTTCCCTGTATTGTAATAATTCCCTTTGGGCGGCTTACCTTCCACAAAATTGTAATACTTTACATAAGGATTGTGTGCTCTGCACAACTCCTTATGAGTGCATTTCTCCTTTCCGCAAGGTTCTATTGCAAGGCTCTTTAATGCAGATTGAAACCACGGATTCTTATCCGAGGTATGATTGATAACCAGGTCTAAAATCACCTTAATTCCTCTTTTATTACACTCTGCAATCAAGCGCTTAAAATCGTCCAGCGTACCATACTGGGAATCTATATTATAATAATCCTCCACATCATATTTGTGATAACTGCCTGACGGCATAATTGGCATAAGCCATATACCGTTGGCCCCCAAATCCGAGGTGGTTTTGGAATCACCGTCATTGATATAATCCAGCTTGTCAATTAAACCGTTGATATCTCCTATTCCATCGCCATTACTGTCGTAATAGGAGTATAAAAACACTTCATAATAGGTTCCATTGTTATCATCTATAGGCGAAACGGTATTAATAACTTCATGATCGCCTTTTGACTCCCCCGTATTTGTAATCATGTTGTTACTTTCCTCTTTAACACTCTCATTTGCAGGCTCTTTTGCTGTATTTTCTTTATTCGCCGTACAACCGGTAAGGAACAGAGCCATAATTAAGATTAAACTTACAATATTTGCTCTCTTTTTCATTTTGATAAACCATGCCTTTCTCCGCACGCAGAAAATATTAAAACTCTGCATTTGCATTTCCCCTATATGTAGCAAGAAAGAGGGAAAGCTCTTAACAACTAAGTTCCTTTCTCTCTTTCTCATTTTGCAATTATTCTTGTTAATTCATTTAACCCTTTACCGCTCCTGATATACCTTCTACATAATATTTCTGCATGAAGATAAACAACAGCGCAATCGGTATGGAAACAAGCACGGCACCTGCTGCAAACCGGTTATACCAAGTGGTAATGAACTCCTTCTCCAGCATCCTATACAGTCCCAACGCTACCGTATAGTTATTATATTTATCCCCCATAATTACACTTACGAAGATATAATCTCCCCAAGGTGCCATAAAGGAGGTTAAGATAGTATATATGATAATGGGTTTTGACAAAGGTATTGTAATTCTGGTGAAAACATTCCATTTGGTAGCACCATCAAGCCATGCCGCTTCATCAATAGAGCGGGGGATGGTATCAAAGAAGCCCTTGGCAATGTAAAAGCCAAGACCAGCACCACCGGAATAAACAAGTATTAGAGCTAAAAGAGACTGTGTCAGATTTAATCCCTTTAAAATATAGTAAACTGCAATCATAGACATGAATCCCGGAAACATTCCAAGGATCAGTGCTATGTTCATATATGGCTTTCTCATCTTAAAACGTAACCTGGAGATGGCGTAGGACACGGATAACACATAAAAAGTTGACAATATACAGGAGCATACGGCAACAATCAAGGTATTCATAAACCAGCGCAGGAAGTAGAACTGTGCTGTATCCGTAAACAAGGTTTTAAAATTATTCACAGTAAATTTACTCGGTATAAAATTACTGGAAAAAGCTTTGTCCCCGCTGAAGGAGGTCATAACAATCCAGAGTATGGGTACCAGCCATATAAAGGCCAGGACAGCTAAAAGTACATGGGCTAGAACATTTTTTGTAACTTTTTTTGTACGGTAATCGTTAGGCCTATTCATTACTGGAAATCCTCCTCTCTGTTATAAGATGCTGTTCTTCTGTAGGTCGTCAGTGAAAATATTGCTGATATAATAAATACCAAAATACCAATTGTAGAAGCAAAGGAATAATCTTTCATCTGTCCGGTAGTCAGCTTATATAGCCAGGTGACCAAAAGATCCGTCTTTCCTGCCTGATAGTAAGACAAGCTGTCAGGACCTCCTCCCGTCAGGAAGTATATTACGTTAAAGTTATTAAAATTACCGATAAACTGCGTAATCAGGTAAGGTGTTGTTACAAACAATACATAAGGCATCGTAATTTTGAAGAAAATAGTAACCGGCTTCGCTCCATCCACTTTTGCAGATTCATATAAATCTGAAGGTATATTGGAGAGGATACCTGTTGTAATAAGCATGGTATACGGAATACCAACCCATAGGTTAACGATAATGACCGTGATTCTCGCCCAGGTAGGATCGGAGAGGAAGGGCAGATATTTACCGGGAGCTAACAGTCCCAGTTGATGCAGCAGAGCATTCACTGCTCCACTGTTGTTTAACATTGTTCTGACAACCAAAAGGGAAACAAACTGGGGTACCGCGATAGATATTACAAAAAGTGTACGCCATAAACCTTTTGCTTTTGTCTCTTTTCTATTAATCAATAAAGCTAATAAAATTCCAAATAAGTAATTTAAACCGGTAGCAAATACCGCCCATACAAAAGTCCATCCTAAAATCAGCCAGAAGGTATGAGAGATTGTTTTTCCGGAAAATAAAATAGTTTTAAAGTTGAGCAGACCGACCCAAGTGAACAGATTTCCCGGTGGCTGATGATCGTGATCATAATTTGTAAAAGCAATCAGAATCATAAAGAACAGCGGCAATACCGTAAAAAGAAGTATTCCCGTTACAGGCAATGCCATCAAGGTCTTATGAAGATCCTTATCAAAACAAGCTTTGATTTCTTCCAGAAAGCCAGCTGGTCTTCCCCCCCGTTCCTTGACTTTCTGTACAGAAAGAGCAGAACGAAGAGCTGTTCGATAAAAAATGATGAAGGCAATGGTAATGGACATTGCCACAACTCCATACAATAAGATAAGCATGGAATTATCACCTTTTTGCATTACAAATATTCCAAGCTTATCATCCATAACCATACCCTGTTTGCGGGAACCTAAATCCTTCAAACCTCCCAGGGAATGGATACCTGTATTAACCATGTAAAAAATATATGCTGCCTCGATTCCAAGAAAGAGTAACCCTTTTATAATCTGTCCTCTTATTATATTAGACAATCCAAGGATGCAAAAAGAGAGCTTCGTTAATATATCTCCCTTAATAAAATGTTCTCCGAAAAATGCAAACCACCGGCCTAATGCCCTGAAGGCTTTGCTAAATTTCTGCCCTATGTTCTCTTTATCCATTTTCAAACCACGCCCTCCATTCACAGCCGGCTAAGCTTTATTTCAGAGAAAAAGGGAAGCGGGGTTTTATTGCAATAGCCCCAGCTTCCTGCTTCTCTCAAAAAGTTATCTATTAGCCAATAGATGAAAGTATGCTATTAACCATGTCATCAAGTTTCTGTTTTGCGTTATCCTTTGTTACAGTGCCATTTAATATTTCAGCACCAAATGCCTGAGCAGGTGTCCAGTAATTACCCATCTGAGGAATGGATGATTGTAAGGTAGAGTAAGAAGCCTGAAGGCTTAATGCTGCTACAGCAGGATTTGCAAGAACTGCGGAATCGGTAGCTAATTTAGTATTTGTAGGAGCAATGCTTCTCTTTTCGAATCTAAGCTTCTGGCACTCTTCGCCCCCTAAGTATTCAGCTAACTGCATAGCAGGAACCGCAAATTTTGTCTGGGAGTTGACACCAATTAACTTAAAATCTGCAAAGTTACTCAGCTGTTTATCTTGTCCATTGATTGTAATTTTAGGAAGAGCTGTAGCAGCATAGTTGTCTCCTAAAGCTTCTTTTATAGCATCTGCATTCCATGTTCCGGAGCACGCTGCTGCTAAAGTACCATCTTTAAATGCTGCTAAAGTGTTGTTATCTGCTTCATCCATGAACTTAGGACTCTTTGCTAAATTGATAAGGTAATCAGCAACTGCTACACCATTATCATCATTAAATGTACAAGAAGTTGGATCCGTTCCGTCAGGTCCAAATAATGTACAGCCATTTGCAAAGAAGAAAGCGGAAATATACCAGCCGTTATCAAGGTCTACGGAGAAATTCTTCACCTTGTCTCCTAAATCTTTTGCCATCATAGTATCAAGAGAAGCAACTTCGTCTTCTGTGTACTTGCTCTTATCATAGTACATGAACCAGGAGTTAGGTGTAAATGGATAAGCATATAGCTGTCCGTTTACGGTAGCTGCTTTTATGGAGGCAGGTGCATTGTCTGCTGTAATCTTATCAACATCTAATGTGATAGGATATAAAATACCTGCATTGGAAAGTACGGAAGTCTGGTCAGATGCGAATGCAAATACATCTGCACCTGCTGTTGGGTCTTTCTGAAGTTCTGTGGATGCATCTGCTTCGGATACTACACCGAAATCAAATGTAAGATTATATTCCGGATGTGCCGTCTTAAAATTATCGCACATCTGCTTTAAGATTTCCTGTTCTTCCTGAGGTGCCCACACTTTAAGAGTTACATCAGTAGGTGCTGCTTGTGTTGCTTCCGGAGTATCGGTAGCAGCCTCCGTTGCTTGTGCGTTATCTGTTTTTGTGTTATTTCCTGTGCTTTCGTTTTTGCTTTTGCAACCGGCTAAGCTTCCGATTACAAGAACCATAACCATAAGCAATGTAAGAATCTTTCTGCTCTTCTTCATTTTAAATACCTCTTTCCCATAAGTTATATATTGTATCTATGCATGAACGCTTTCGCGCTGGTGCCTTTAAATATTCCAGATATCCTTTGCATACTCTTTTATTGTTCTGTCACTGGAGAAAAGTCCTGCATTTGCCGTATTGATAAAGCATTTTCTGTGGAACTCGAAGGAATCCTTATAATCCTTATTGGCTCTAAGCCTGGCTTCTGTATAAGAAAGGAAATCTAATAACAGGAAGTAGTGATCCGGTTTATGCCAGCTGGCACCCTTTAGAATTGCATCGTAGAGTTCCTTAAACATTCCGCTTCCGTTATCATCAAAGGTTCCGTCAATCAAGGTGTCCAGAACTCTCTTAATCCTGGAGTCAGCATTATATATCATGACAGGATTGTAACTATCCTTTATCTTCTCTATTTCTTCTACCTTAGCTCCAAAGATATAATTATTTTCTTCCCCCGCCTGCTCCACGATTTCGATATTTGCTCCATCGTAAGTTCCAAGGGTTACAGCGCCGTTTAACATAAGTTTCATATTGCCGGTTCCGGAAGCTTCCGTTCCTGCTGTTGAGATCTGCTCTGAAATATCCGCAGCCGGTACAAGCTTTTGTGCATAAGAAACATTGTAATTGGATACAAATACTACCTGCATCAAATCTTTGACATCCGGATCAGAATCAATAAGCTTTGCAATTTCATTGATATACTTGATGATTCCTTTTGCTCTGAAATACCCGGGTGCGGCCTTTGCTCCGAAAAGGAACAGGGTTGGAGTGAAGTCCTTAATGCTTCCTTCCTTGATACCAAAATAGATATCCATAATGGAAAATGCATTGAGAAGCTGACGCTTGTATTCATGGAGCCTCTTTATCTGGATATCAAAAATAAAATCCGGACTAATCTGAATATTTTCCTGTTTCTTAATATAATCTGCAAGCTGCTGCTTTTTAATGCGTTTGATATCTCCATACTGCTTAATAACCTGTTTATTGTCTTTATACTCTTCCAGCTTTTTTAAACTGTCCAGGTTTAAAATCCAGGAATTTCCTATCTTGTCAGTAATAAAGCCGGATAATTCCATATTGGAAAGGGAAAGCCATCTTCTCTGAGTAATACCATTGGTCTTATTCTGAAACCTCTCGGGATAAACCTCATACCACTCTTTTAATACATCTTTCTTTAGAATTTCCGTATGAAGTCCTGCCACACCGTTGGTGGAATGACATGCAAACACAGCCAGTCTTGCCATATAGATCAGATCACCATCTATGATGTTATATACCTGCTGTTCATCTTCCGTAATCTTACCAAAAGTTCTTAATTCTTTTAAGAGCGCTTTTTGCAGCATAACTACATATTTATACACATTAGGGATTACGGCACGGAATAAAGAAATACTCCATTTTTCTAAAGCTTCTGCCATAACGGTATGATTTGTATAAGCAAAAGTCTCTCTTACAAGGCGGAAAGCCTTTGCAAAGGAAAGCTTCTCTTCTTCCATCAGAATTCTTAAGAATTCAGGGATTGCCACAACCGGATGGGTATCATTTAATTGAATTGCATATTCTTCCGAGAAGCGGCTGAAGTCATTACCATGTTTCTCTTTGTATCTGCTTACCATATCCCTTACGGAAGCTGCTGAAAAGAAATATTGCTGTTTTAAGCGAAGCTTCTTCCCGGCATCCGTGGAATCATTAGGATAGAGAAGACTTGAGATTGCTTCTGCCTCATCCCTGTTTTTAACTGCCTTATCGTATTTCTGCTCATTAAAGAGTTCAAAGTTAAACTCTTCTATTGGTTCCGCCTGCCACAGTCTTAAATAATTCACGGTATTACCGCCGTATCCGATAACCGGTGTATCATAAGGCACTGCATATACTGACTGATTCTTAAAATCAATTCTTATTTTTTCCTTGTCTTTTCTTATAGACCAAGGATCTCCGAACCGCTGCCAGTCATCAGGCATTTCCTTTTGGAAACCATCCTCAAAGTACTGTTTGAACAATCCGTATTTGTAACGTATCCCATATCCATTTAGCGGAATACCAAGTGTGGCACCGGAATCTAAGAAACAGGCTGCCAGTCTTCCAAGTCCTCCGTTGCCCAGTGCGGCATCTTCGATATCTTCAAAAATCCCGATATCCAGATTATTTTCACCCATCATTTCTGCGTATGTATGATATAGCCCACTGTTTAGGAGATTACTGTATACCAGCCTTCCTACCAGAAATTCCGCAGACAGATAAGAAACCTTTTTGGTAGAAGCGTCTTTATCCCAGTCCTTCTTAATCATCTGCATTACTGCTTTTGAAACTGCATGATAAAGCTCCGTCGCATCAGCTTCTTTCACTGTTTTGCGGTAATCCAGTTCCAAAATGGTATTTACATATTGTTTAAAATTGTTTTCCATACTTTTACCTCGTAATTAATTTCCTCTTGCATAAATGTGAGCCATATGGGCAAGTTCTCTACAGTCTATTTCCTGATATTGATCTTTTACAAGTCTCCATTTCCAGTTGCCTCCTACAGTGGAGGGGAAATTCATTCTCGCAGAATTATCAAGCTTTAAGAAATCCTGCATCTGTATGATGGAGACATCTGCTACACTTGCATAAGCTGCCCTTATAATGGCCTCTGGTAACTGACGAAAATCTGTCACCTGAAAATATTCCAAGAGTCTTTCCAGCTCGGTCCAGCTCTTCTTCTGCAAGAAGCCCACCAGGGTTTCATTATCGTGAGTTCCGGTATAGACAGCAATGTTGGAGGTCTTATAATTATGGGGAAGATATTCACTATCCTCCGGTCCGTCCAGTCCGAATTCCAATACCTTGATACCGGCAAATCCGGTTTCTTTTATCAGCTTCTTTACCGGTGGTGTAAGTACTCCCAAATCCTCTGCTATAATTTTGGCATCCCCGATGGATTCCACAAAAGCCTCCGTCAGTTTTCTGCCCGGTCCGATGTGCCATTGCCCTTCTACAGCCGTGGGACAATCAACTGGAATAGCATAGTAATTTACAATTCCGATAAAATGGTCTACCCGGATAACGTCATAAAGAGCTGCCAGACTCTTCATTCTTTCTCTCCACCATTTAAAATCTTCTTTCTCCATTACATCCCAGCGGTACAGAGGGTTACCCCATCTCTGTCCATCGGCGGAGAACATATCCGGGGGTACTCCTGCTACATGAATGGGTTTCTTTCTTTCATCCAGTTCAAATAAATCCCCGTGAACCCATACATCACTGCTATCCATTGCAACATACAGCGGTATATCACCAATAATAGATATTCCGTTGATATTTGCATATTTCTTTACTCTGTTCCACTGTTCCTTGAATTTATATTGTACGAATTTCCAGAAATCAATTTCCTCGGCTAAGAGCTTTTCATACTTACCTACGGCTTCCTGCTTACGATACGAAATATCCTTATCCCAAAGTAGCCATTCCTTATTCTCAAAATGATTCTTAAGTGCCATATATAAGCTGTAATCCTTCAGCCAAAACTCGTTATCTTCTGCAAATTTTTGATATTCCACGCTTTCTTTATGTCTGCTGTTATGGAAGGCTTTTTTAAGAACTAGAAAACGCTCGTTATAAATTTTTGCATAATCTACTTCGTCCTCTTTATCTCCCCAATCAGCAATTATGACATCTTCTTGTGCCAAAAGATTCTCAGCTATAAGTACATCCAGATCAATAAAGTACGGATTACCTGCAAAAGCTGAAAAAGACTGGTAAGGACTGTCACCATAGCTGGTAGGTCCCACAGGAAGCACCTGCCAGTAAGTAAATCCGCCTGCCTTTAAAAAATCAATAAACTCATAACTTTCCTTTCCTAAGGTACCAATACCGTAGGGTGATGGAAGGGCACTAACCGGCAGGAGAACACCTGCTCCTCTTTTTAAACTATTTTCTGTCATGTCCGCTCCTATCAATGCAGTCTCGCATTGTCAAACATTTTTTTCGATAATTTTCGAAAACCTATATATAGATTAGCATCCTTGCTTTCGTTTGTCAATGATATTTTTTATGTTTATAGTAAAATTTCATATATTTTTATAATATAATCCGAGTTAATTGTTTGTTTTTTTATTCTGATGTACAAATATACTATGTTTTAACCTTTGATAATGAGCCGTTTTTTTAAATTATCTCTTATATATGCTTCATTTTTTCGAAAATTACTAGTCTATTTAAAGATTATAACCGTCATATTAACCTATTGATAAAATGCTGTTCTCTCACATTGCTGAATGGGCGTGCCACATTTTCCTATTGAAATGTGCATATTTAGGGTTTATACTAAAACTATTATCATAAGTGTGATGAAGAAATTCTTAATATACTGGAGAAATTTATCAATGGCAACAATTAAAGACATCGCCAACAAACTTGGGATAGCAGTCAGTACCGTTTCAAAAGGTTTGAACGGAGCTAGTGATATCAGTGATGATATGCGCCAGCTCGTATTAGATACCGCAGTTGAGATGGGCTATGCCTCCAAGAAAATGAAGACGACTACAACCCGTAAAGTATGTATATTTATTGAAAATATGGATTACGAGAATATTGACCAGTTTGGATACGATATTATCGTAGGCTTTAAGTTGTCCGCTGCCAGACGTCGCTGGGAAGTTACCGTTGTTCCTTCAAGTCTGACTCTCCAGACAGAAGAAAAGTATGACACTTATATGCTGAAAAATGGTTACAGCGGTGCTTTTTTCCTTGGTTTTACGTTACACGACGATTGGGTGATGCAATTAAATAAAACTACCGTTCCAACAGTACTTCTGGATAATTACATTGAAAGAAATAACCACGTTGGTTATGTAGGTACAGACAGTGAAGAGGGTATCGACCTTGCCGTCGACCACCTGAAAGAACTGGGTCATACAAAGATTGCTTTCCTTAATGGTTCCAAGAATTCCATGGTATCTGACCAGCGTTACAGTGCCTTTGTAAACAGTATGAATAAACACGGGCTTCCCCTCGATGAGAATCTCATAGAGTTTGGTTATTATGTTCCGGACTGTGCCAAATACCATGTTCCATCTTTCCTGAAAAATGGAGCCACTGCTATCATCTGCGCCAGTGACTTAATCGCCACCGGTGTCATGGCTGAGGTTGTGAAGCATGGGCTTAAAGTTCCTGGTGACATTAGTGTAATAGGTTTTGATGACCTGCCCATTGCCTCTCAACTCTCTCCCCCATTAACTACTATACGCCAGGACCGTATTGATCTTGGTAAAAGTGCTTTTCTGCTCCTGGATGGTCTGATACATAATGTCTCCATTAGTAAGCTGTTACAGCGGGCTAAGTTTATAAAACGCCAGTCAACCGCTCCCTGTAAGAACAGACCCGCTAATAAATCTACCGTAAAATAACATCTTCAAGTGATAGCTTTTATTCAAAAAAGCTCTATCAGTTTTCTTATAAGACGATGAAGGATCTGTTGAATTATCCTTCTTACCGTGGTATAAGAAAATGATAGAGCTTTTTTATTAATTATATCAATATCTACGCCATAAACCCTCTGTTCGCTTGATTCGGGTCAATGTAGGTTTCATTTAATGTACCTCTGCCATAGGTCAATCCGGCATAGATCTGCCCGGTATTTATCATAACCGGCCCAGTCTTATCCTGAGGAGCAATTTTTGAAAATCCCTCCATCAGCGTCTTTATTACTTCCTCTGCATCGTCCAGTGACTTTACTTCAACCTGGTAATAGGCCTCTGTCAGGAGTTTGTTTACAAAGATATAGAGGCTCATGAGGTTTAAGGATATCTCATACTGATAATCAAGGGAGCTCATGAGTTCATTTAAGAACTTTTGTCCATGTTTTATATCATTCCTGCCCTTCTCAGTCTCCCCTGCCTGAAAGTGCTCTTTGGCTGCTGTAATATCTGATATCAGTACTTCATACATAATTACTACCAATTCCGTTCTTGATGCCTGTGTAATCCTGGTGGCAAATGTCCTTGCCAATTCTTTCTCCATATCCGTTATCTCCTTATTGCAAAACAGCAGAGCACATTTCCATTAAAATTATGCCCTGCTGTTTTTAGTTGTCAGCTTGTAAGTTTATTAGCTCTGGAGCAGTGTCAAAACTGTCTGAGGTCTTTGATTTGCCTGAGCAAGCATCGATGTTCCTGCCTGGGCAAGTACATTTAACTGAGTATAGGTTGCCATCTCTTTTGCCATATCCACGTCTTCGATACGGGAAAGAGCCTCTGTCATATTTTCGGACGTTGTATCCAGATTAGAGATTGAGTGTTCCAAACGATTCTGGTATGCACCAAGCTTAGCACGGATAGCACTAACCATGTTATTCGCATTATCAAAGGTAGTAATGGCTGCTTCTGCTCCCTCCTGGGTACAGATATTTACCATATTGATACCAAGTGTTTCAGGATCTACTTTAGGAAGTCTTACCTCCATGGTCTGGCTTTCATTCGCACCAATTTGCAGCTTCATGGGACCGGAATCAAGAACAGTAGCCATAACGGTAAGGGGAACATTGTTTGCTGCTTCATTAACTGTTGTTGTGGCAGGATCGTCAACAACGCCTGTAGTAACATTTTTGGTGTCATATATCATTTCAAAACCATTGCTGTCTGTAACAGTAACCAGATTACCTTTGGTGGAGATTGTTGCGGTTGAAGTAAATCCGCTTCCGAGAGTAGCTGTCGCATCGGAACCTGTACTGGTGCTGCCCGGTGTCAATCCGAGAGCGCTTGCCAAAGCTGTATTGTCACAATTAAAGGTTATGGATTTATCTGAGCCATATTCTTTTGTTGTTAATGAAAGCTTTCCGGAGCTTTTTGTGCAATCGATATTTGCAGTATCACACAAGTCTCTCAGCTTCTCATAAACCTCATCAAAGGTATCTCCCGCCTCTATACTTACTTCATTTCCATTGATATTAATCTTACCTGCAGTGAATGAAGTAATATCCGCAAAAGGAGAGGCGTAGGCAGTACCTGCTATACCTGCCTTTGTGGCTGCTGTCGTTACCGTTAGATTATAATTCTGGCTCGCTACAGTATCGGAGACAGATACCAATTGCACACCTGTTTTATTTGTAAATGACTGTCTGTCAATACTTCCATCCAACAATGTCTTTGTATTAAACTCCGTGGTATCAGAAATTCTTTGGATTTCCTGGCTTAACTGATCTATTTCTGCCTGTATGGATTTTCTGTCATCTATGGTATTTGTTCCATTGGATGCCTGTACTGATAATTCTCTCATTCTCCCCAGCATAGAGTTTACTTCATTTAAAGCGCCTTCTGCTGTCTGAATAATGGAAATGCCATCAGAAGCATTTCTGGAAGCCTGCTCAAGCCCTGCAATCTGGGTCTTCATCTTCTGTGAAATAGCAAGTCCCGCCGCATCATCTGCCGCTCTATTGATACGATATCCGGAGGAAAGCTTCTCCAGACTCTTATCGAGATTTTTATTCGTTTTAACCAACTGGTTATTTGCCTTTAATGCAGAAATATTATGATTAATTCTCATCTGTTTCTCCTTTTCCCTTAGTATTCATCTTCAACCTTTTTTATCTGTAAAATAAATGTCTTAGCAAGCTTAAAAAGCGTTCTGGTATCCGTTGTTTCTCCCTCATCTTTTGGCTTATAGGTGTTATATCGACTGTTTTCGCGAAAAGGATTACCTATTCCGTAATTGATTTGTTTGATTTTTGTATCCCCGCTTGTAAAGGCTTCTGTTAAAGCTGCCTCATTCTTCTTAAGTGCATCCAGTCCTTCTCTTTTTTCACAGGCAACAAATGCATTTATCTCTTTATTCTTCACTGTCAGGCTTAAATCTAACTGCCCAAGCTTCTCAGAAGGAACCCGCACACTCAGCTTTCCGGTATCTCCAGTATTTTTTAGGAGCGTTACATTTAAGCTGGTGATGCCTTCACCGGTTACAAGGGGTATCTGATAATTCTCTTTCGAGGCCATCTGAGTAATAAACTGCATGCCTCCGCCTATTCGCTGTAATTCACTGATATCTTTTGAGGTGAGATTTCCTTTATCAAACAGATTCTTTAAGATATCCCGTACATTATTCTCCATGTCGGCATAGATTTGCTTTACCTTATCAGGATCATCCAGGTTGTGTATAAGCTTATCTGAAAAATCCTGCAGAGCGGAATCCAACCCAGTTGCTTCTGCCTCAGCTTTACTGCCTTCCTGTATCTTCTTATCTTCCGTTCCAGCTGCTGCTTCCGTTTCAACTGTAGCTACTGTTTCAACTGCTGCTTCTGTTTTAGCTGCTGCTTCCGTTTCAGTATCTGTTATATCAGTGGCTGACCCCTCCTTATTCTCTGAGCCGGAAAGGTAATCATGTTTCTTAAGTAGTGCATTTAATCTATGAAATGTGGTATTGCCGGCTTGAAGGAAGTCACCTGCTGCCAGCAGATTTGATAAAGTAACAGGTATATCCTCTGCTTTTAGAAGATTATCCGCTTCCTTTCCCTTTCCAGCTAATTCTTTTATTTCATTTATTTTCTCACTATAATAGGAGATATCTGTCTCCTGCCTTTGCTCTGCTGCTTTCTCATTGAGCAGCTCAATTGGCATGTTTTCAATCTGATTTATATCTCCCAGGGCTTTAAGACCTTCCGGTGTAAGATTCTCTTTCAATTCACGAAGGATTTCCTTTGCATGGGCAGACTTTACCCCTGTTTCCTTTGTATACGCTGTATTAATCTGCTCGGTAATTGATTCACCTTTAGCCGTGTATTGAGTCAAAGTTCCAAAATCATCGTCAATGTCTGCTTTTATACCGCCGGTCTTTTTGGTTCTCACCGCAGTTAAGAGATTTTTTAAGGTAAGGTCCTGATCCGCTTTCATTACTGCTCCAAGAGCTGCACCATCAGACTTTTCAACAGTATTTATTAATCTGTAGATACCAATAAAAGATTTTTTCTCTTCTTCAGTGATTTCATTGTTTTTTTCAAGCTTCCATAGGAATTTACTGAAACGCTCTTCGGTTGTTATCCCATTTTCTTCTTTTACAGCATTTATCTGCTCGTTCAACTCTTCTATGGGCATATCAACGGGATTAACACCTTTTCTAATAAGTTCTACCGCTACTGCTGGATGAAAATTCTTCATTACACTATTGACTTGTGCGTCATGAAGTTTTACCAGGTCAATATTTTCTGTTGTTATCGGCATGTTATTATAGCCCAAGATACGAAGAGCTCTTTTATTCGCTTCCGTGGAATCCAGGCCCATGTCATTTAAAAGCCCCTCTGAATTGTGAAAAGCTTTTGCTATGGAATCTCCCATATCGCTTCTGGGCTTTGTCATAAGTGCTTCATAACTATCGGTAGCTGCAGTTCTCTTATAGTCAGCGGCTGCCGTGGTAAGGGATTCTGCTGTTTCCTGCTGCCAGGTATGCAGAGTGCTTCCCAAAAGTGCTGCAGGAGCGCTCTTTAATTCCTCCATCTTCTGAAGGCTTGCTTTTACAAGGAGGACATTATCCTCGCTTTCACTAACATTGCCTTCCTGTAAAAGACTTCTGTAATACTTATCTTCTACTTCCCTTAACCCTTCGACTACTCTTTGTAAAGAATCTGTCTCAAGGTGAATTCCTTTCTTTGATAGCTCTCCGCTTGCCTCCGTTGTCATCTTAAGCCGGATTTCTTCCAGCCTTCTTCGAATGGTAACTGTTCTTATGTCTATTTCTTCCGCATTGTTATCGAAAGAAGCCTCGCTTAGCATGGTTGTTCTATCAGTGCCAGACCTGCTGCCTGTCTCACTGTCTTCTTCAAGCTGTTTTTGTTCTTTATAGAAATCTCTGATAGAAAGTGCATCTATCTCCGTATCACCCTTGTTTGCAACTGCAGAGCGAATCGCTGTATCACTGATGGTATCTATATTTTTTATAGCCTGTGCTGCCTGTCCCTCGCTCAGATAGCTTAAGGAAGGAGAAGCAGTATTACCTTTTGCCAGGTTCGCTACCATTTTATTGGTAATATCCTCTTTTGTTGTATCAGCTTTTATCTTTTCCAGATCCCAGCATGCCCAAAGATTATTTTCTGTTATCCCAAGGTTATTTGCAAATAGCCACCTGGCACTCTTCAAAGTATTGTCATTCACCGTGAATCCTGCGTCTTCAATTATCTTTTCCGCCTGGGGCTTCACACTCTCCCACTGAGCTTCATTTACTGCCGTCTGATTTACCGCCTGAGAGGAGCTGTAACCGGCCTTATAGATATTATCCAGTGTGGGCTCTAATTGGTTCTTTATTAAATAATATTTTGCCTGATCCGACATGGCAAGAACTGCCTCTGCCTTATCCTCACCGGCAGCTACTCTTGAAAGATTTGCCTTTGTTATCGGGATATTAGCATCCTTTAATCTGTCAATCAGCTCTTTATTCTGGCTATAGTCATAGGACATGTTCTGTTCTGCCTGAACACTTTCTATAAGTCTGGCCTTCTGGTCATCTAAACCTTCTTCAGCCGCTTCCTGCTGTGCCTTTACTCTGGCCAGCATTCTATCCAGGCGTTCCAGCTCAAATTTCTTTAAGGACATTCCTTCCTCTTCCAGAGCCTTGTAATCCTCTTCTGACATCTGTTCAGCAGTCTTCGTCACATCTTTCTCGGAATCCTGGGTATCTTTTTTATATACCATATCTTCTTCAGAATTCTCTTTTCCCGTCTCTTCTGTAACTTGACCGCTTTTGTCTCCTTCGGTATAAACAGCTCCCATCGCAGCCGCCGCAGCAACCTGCTGCCCACTCCCTGCTTGCTGTCCCTTTTGAGCTTCTCTTAACTCCTTGGTTTCTTTTGTTCCTTCTGCTTTCTTATCCTGTGATATTACCATAGGAGAAGCATTTTGATCAATGATCGAACTGATACCCATCTCTTCCTCCCGCTTTACAGGCTTCTTTGTAAAGCTCTATCTTAAGCGCCAAATCGTGCTTCTTCTCATTTTATATAATTATATTTCGGACAAATAAGGGGTTTTCTTAAGAGAATCCTTTGAAAGAGTAAACAAAAGAGAAAATCTATGATAAGAACATGTGCTGTACCTATGTAATATAATCTAATCGGCAATAATCAGTTTTGGGGTAAATAGCCTGAAAAGATTAAGCAAGGTTGTTGATCTCAGGTAATATTATCTACTATTGTTATAAGAACAAAATAAAATAAGACTAGACCGACCTGTATCTTAGACTCCTAATACACGTATCAATCTAGCCTTATTTTATAATAGCCTTTGCCCTCTCACGTTCCCCAACGCGCTTCCAACCTCTAGTACAATACCTTCTCGTATTGACTTACCTAAGTATAACTCTTTTTGTATGTTTTGTCAATATATTGTTTTATATTTAAAATCCATTGGCTATTTTCACAACAAACTATTTATAAACCAAAAAATGTTTCCATTAATTTATCCAGATATGCCTGGTCTTTTGTACCCATTAATTCTCTGGAGGAATGCATGGCCAGAAGAGGTATTCCGATATCCACTGTTTTTATAGGCAGCCAAGAGGAGATAATGGGGCCTAAGGTACCACCTCCGGGCATATCAGAACGGTTCACAAACTTCTGGTATTTCACCTCACTCTTTTCACATATCTGCTGCACAATAGCAATAGCTTCGGTATCAAAGGTGTATCTTTGGTTGCAATCTATCTTGAACACAATTCCCTCATTTAATGCGGTATAGTTGGTAGGGTCATATTTCTCCGGATGATTTGGATGTACTCCGTGGGCTACATCAACAGAGAGAAGAAAACTATCTGTCACCTGTGAATAAAGGCTATCCTTTGATAAAGAAAGGCTACCCATAATTTTCTCCAGCAGAAGATTTAAGAGTGCTGAGTCTGCTCCCTGTTTGGTCTTACTGCCAATCTCTTCGTTATCATATAAGGCAATAAGATTAATACCCTCGTCCCTTCTTCCTGAAACAATTCCTTTTAACAGGGACCATACAGAGGTAAGATTGTCAAGTCTCGGGCAGGATACAAAGTCATCTTTCATTCCGACAAAGCCGCCGTCCTCACTGTTATAAATATACATATCGTAGTCCAGTATTCTGGAACTGTCCACGCCTAGTTCCTTCGCAAGAAAACTCACGAAGAATTTCTCCTCGCTAACATCTTCCTCAAGCATTGAGAATAAGGGCAGGGTATCTGTCTGGCGATTCAGTTCAACTCCTTTATTTACCTCTTTGTTAACATGAATAGCTAGATTAGGTATAATCAGTATGGGCTTTTTCACATCCAGAAGTCTCATTTCGGGATGAAAAGGGTCCTCGCTTCTTAATGCAACTCTTCCGGCTAAAGAAAGAGGACGGTCCATCCAGGTATTTAAGATAGGTCCACCATATACATCTGTATTCAATTTTCTGTAAGCTCCGCTTTTCATATCTGCATTAGGCTTCACACGAAAACCCGGATGGTCCGTGTGTGCTGCTGCGATTCTGAAATTCTGTCCCTCTGCAAAATGTGCCCCCACCGTAAAGGCAAATAATGATGTACCATAAGGCTTTATATAATAACCTTTTCCTTTTTCCAGCTGCCAATTTTCTTTTAAATCAAGTTCTTCAAAACCTTCCTTTTTCAGAAATACAATTCCTTCTTCCACCACATGGTATGGAGAAGTCGCCTCTTTTATAAAGGAAAGAAGTTCCTTTGCATTTTCTTTTTCTTTCATGAATATTCCTCCCTGTAAAATTATCTTTGCATGATGCATTGTTTTTATTATAGACCACCTCTTTTTAATACTCAAGAAAGAATTATTCTTGACCTCTTTCCAGGTCTGTTTTATTCTTAATATAAGAAACGAAATATACGAGGTTATTATGGATACTCTTTTATTTGAACAAGCCATCAATACTGTTATCAATGCACCCAGAACAGAAAACGGAATCGGTACTCTTGGAGAGAAAACCGTCCATGCGGTATTAAAAAATTTCTTATCCCCGGACCAGGTAAATCACGAGATAAAATATAAAAACTATTATGCTGATATACTAACCCCTGAAGGGATTATTGAAATACAGACAGGAAACTTTGACCGACTTAGAGGCAAGCTTCCCGTATTCTTAGAAGACTTTCCGGTTACCATTGTTTATCCTATTGCTCATACGAAATGGCTGCTTTGGGTGGATAAAGAATCCGGCGAAGTCAGTCCAAAGAGAAAGTCTCCAAAGACCGGAAAAGCCTATCAGATTCTTCCTGAATTATATAAGATAAAGGATTACCTGGATTGTCCCGGATTAACCATACATATATACTTTATTGATCTGGAGGAGTATAAATTTCTGAATGGCTGGAGTAAGAATAAAAAAATGGGAGCTGAAAAAGCCGACCGGATACCTGTAAACCTTGCAGGAGAAATGCTGTTAGAAAAGCCCTCCGATTATAAGCAGCTTCTGCCGGAAGGTTTAGCAGACACTTTTGTATCCAAAGAATTTGCAAAAGCTTCCGGCCTTGGCGGGATTTCCCTTTCATCCGCTCTTAAGGTTCTTCTCCAGATGGAGGTAATCGAAAAGACCGGAAAAAAAGGAAATGCCTTTCTCTATACAAAAAAGGCATCTCCCATATATTAATTATTCTTTTCTGCTTTATACTCTGCAAGCAGCAGATCTACCATCCGTCCGTAACTTTTTACTCCGTCTGACTGGTTGTTTGCTTTTAGGTAGTTATCATTTACGGTATTGGATGCGGTACTGATTACCGTATCCTCAAACTGCACCCAGTAATAATAATCCTCTCTTAAATCAGCTGACATCTCTGCTGTATAGGTTGCTCTAACCTTCTCAAAATCTTCCGGTGATTGATTATAGAGCTGGTTTCCAGCATAGGAAAGCGCAAGCATCAGTCCACTGTACTGCAATACCGGATTATCGGAATTGCTGCAAATAAGATAGGAGATAAAATTTGCTTCATCTTCCCGCATAAAGCCTCTCAAATGTGCCATCTCATGGCCCATGGTAGCCGGAATACTGTAATCTACCACATCTGTGTTAACATTGGATTCCATAGTAAATGGCCAGAAGATTCCTGTAATCTCCATAGCCGACATAACCCTTGAGAAATCCACCGATTTAACTGATTTGTAATTACCCTTCAGTTCCGGATATACTTTTCCTTCCTTTGCATAAGCCTTTACTTCTGCAGCAACCAGGGCCTTCCAGTTACTCTTATCTATACTGACATTTCCGTCCTTTGTAAACTCGCCGCCTTTAGTACTAATAAGATTTCTGGCCTTTGCTGCTCTCTCTGAAAGATTTATTGTCATTTGGTATAAATCCTCAACTGATGATTCCTGGATATTATATCCGCTTATCTTAGCAAAGGAATAGCGGTGATAATTGATTCCTGCCATAAATACATACATAAAAAAAAGTACGCTTGCTATACATGCTACGTTTACCAAAGTTAAGAGCATTAAATAGCTAATAGATTTACTGTTTTTCTTATGTCGGATGAGCTGATATATAAGATAAGCAATTCCCAGTACTACAAGAACAGGCAGCAGAATAATCTCAACTTCCATCAGTGAAATAGGAAATTTATCTGATATAAAGCTTACTGCATGTGCAATCACCTTATATATTTTTCTTGCAAATACAAGCTCTGCAAAATTCTGATTCACTTTTGCAAGCCACAAAAAGAAAACGGAAACTGGGGCTAAAAGTAATAAAAATATCCGTTTCTTACAGAAAGCCATGTACCATTTTACCATTGTTACGGGCGCTTCACTATATTCCTGCAAGTCCTATCCCCTACTTTCTATTTAGTCGTGTTTTTTACTTAATTTTACACCATCTACCGACATATTAATAATGTCAATTAATTCCTCTTCCGACATTTTTACATATCTTGACAGTTCATGAATGTTTCCTTCACGGCCTAGCTCTTCCTTTAAATCTTCGGAAGCTTTCCTGATATAATCGATTTTTTTTATCATTTCTTCCTCAAAACTGCTGCTTTCAGTGCTTTCATAGATAATCTCTTCCATTGCATTTCTTATATAGCCCTCGATAAAGTCCGTCTCATTCTCTAAAACCGTATCTGTGTAAAGGGTTTCCACAGCACATAAAAGTCCAATATTTCCCTCCTGTATCAAGTCCTCCAGGGTAACCCCTCTGTTCTGATAAAGCTTTGCAATCTCTACAACTTTAATCAGCTGAACTTCTATAAAACGTTCTTTCACATTTTCCTTTTTCTCTCTGACTGCCTGGAGTAAAAGGCGAAACTCTGCTTCATTTGCAGGCTTAACTGCGTCCAGGTCCTGTAAATACATCTTTAAGTACTGTGAATCTGCTCCTTGCGCCTGTACTTTATCCTTCTTCTTTTCTTCCTTTTCGTCTGCTGTTACTTCCTCTTCCTCAGCCTGCTCTTTTTCTTCCTCTGCTTTTTCTTCCTCTGCTTCTTCTTTCACTTCTTCTTCCTGTATAGCTTCCTTATAATCATCAAAGACCCTCGTCTTAACATATCCTTTTACGGTTATATGTGCTGCCGCCAGATAAGCAAAGATATGCTCATATTGTTCTTCCGTAAGTCCCATATCGCCGAAAAACTCTTTGATTTCATTCATTCCCAGTTCATTTCCCTGTATTCTGGCAACCTCCAGGACATCCTTTAGCATTTCTTGAAATTTATTTTTATCTTCCATCTTAATCCTCTTTTCACTCTATTTTCATTCATATGTTTTCTTTTGCAAACCATTTCAGTATTGGCAATTTGCTATTATTAACTTGTATTTGATTTATAATTTTATCTTAAAATACCTGCCATTGCAAGAGGCAGCCTTATTTTAACGCGTCACCCCTGCTGCTAAAGAGGACTTTCATATAAATTTTACCTCTATTGCTGCCCTCCTATACCCCTTCGGTAAATATATCCTTGCTTTCTGCCTGTAACTCTTATAAACTATACCTACAGGAAACTGATTTAATTATTTAATTAAAGCTTGTCCTTTTCAAACTGGTTTATGAATTACGCTTTTCGTATTTCGTTGACTACCTTGCCCTTTTCACATGCCTCGAGTTTGCACTGAGGATATCGCAGGCACTTGTATGAATTACGCCTTTCGTAATTCATCATAGCTCTTCTTAAAACAAAGGATGAACAACATGGAATTGAAAGTATGTAAAAACTGCAAAAGACTATTTCAGTATATTTATGGACCTGAAATATGCCCTGACTGCCTTAAGAATCTATCCCATAAAGAACCTGATAAACCAGAAGAAGAACTTTCTAATACGAATGTTACCAAAAGTATAAACTCAGAATTAGAACTCTTTGACAAGGTAAAGGAGTATATAATAACCCATCGGAAAGCAACCATATCAGATATATCCCTGGCAATGGACGTCCCTCCGAAAAGACTGTTTGAATGGATCAGAGAAGAGCGCTTGGAATTTTCTGATGACTCCAGGGACGCCTGGTTTACTTGTGAAAGGTGCGGTGCTAAAATCAAAAGCGGCAGATTGTGTAACCGCTGTAAGGATAACAGATAACGGGCTTGCCTATATACTGACTATAAGCTATACTGTTTATAAATACTATAATTAGGAAGGAGCTATACAATGAACGAGGAATTTGATACAGTAACCGAAGAAATAACTGCTGATGCCGAAACTGCCAAAGCAGCTGCTCCGGAAGAGATTATCCCTTCTATGAAGGAATTCGAGGACCAAATAAGTAAGTCCATGCACAAAATAGAAGAAGGGACACTGGTTAAGGGAACCGTTATTGGTATTTCTGATACTGAGGTTACTGTAGATTTAGGGTACTACGCAGAGGGAATTATCCCCTTGGAAGAACTTAGTAATGATCCCAGGTTCTCAATTAAAGCAGATGTAACAATGGGAGAAGAGGTTTCTGCAGTAGTTATCAGAGAAGATGACGGAAAAGGAAATATCCTTCTCTCCAAAAAAGATGCTGATGGTATTCTCTCTTGGGAAACCTTAAAAGGCTATAGGGATAACAAAGATGTATTAAGAGTAAAAATAGCACAGGCCGTTAATGGAGGTGTAACCACTTATCTCCTTGGAATCCGCGCTTTTATACCGGCCTCTCAATTATCTTTAACTTATGTGGAAGATCTCAATGCCTGGGTTAATAAAGAGATTGATGTCCAGGTAATTACGGTGGAAGAAGAGAAATCGAAACTGATTCTTTCCGCAAAAGAAATTGAAAAAGATCTTGCCGCTAAGGAAAAACTCAATAAAATTTCCCATGTGCCGGTAGGCCAGATAACCAAAGGAACGGTAGAGAAATTAGCTCCCTATGGTGCTTTTGTTAACCTCGGAAATGGTTTGTCTGGTCTTCTTCATATTTCCCAGATAGCGAATAAACGCCTTAAGACCCCCGGTGAAGTCTTAAAGGAAGGTCAGGAAGTGACCGTTAAGATTATAGATGTCAAAGACGGTAAGATCAGCCTCAGCATAAAAGCTGTGGAAGAGAAGGCCGAGGTATCTGAAACGGTAGAAGAAGCTCCTTTTGAATACACCTCCGGTGAAGAGGCATCCACCGGCCTTGGTGCTCTTCTATCGAAATTTAAGCTTTCCTGATAAATAATAAGTATGTTTATACAAAAGATAAGTAACAAAAAAAGCAGCGTAATATCCTTCTGTTTACCAAGGATATTACGCTGTTTTTTATGAAGATTATAATGTATTTAAACTACATCTTATCCATTTCTTCATTAATAATATTACGCTTAAAAAAGCGGAAAAATTTATTCTTTTCCTTCGCCTCTTCCACCATTTCGAGAGCATCAGCTAATGATTCCGGTCTCCCCTGCTTCTTTTCCTGTTCCTCGGTCTGACCTTCCTCCTGCCATCCATCCTGTTTACTGTTTAGACTTTCTTCCTGTTGTTTGGAACTTTCCTCGGTGTCAGCACTTTCCTCAACTATTTTAACTTCTTTTACTACCTGTACAATCTCTTCTTCCTCAATTATCGTGCCATAGGATTCTCTTATGGTACTTTGAAAAGATTCAGACAATACTTCTCTGTAATGCTCCAATTCACTGTCCGGATTATAGAGTTTGATTTCTTCGTTCAACGAAAGCATCTTATGGTCAAGGAAAGATACGATTTCCGCGCATTCCTTTAATTCTTTCCGAATTCTCTCCGGTGCATTTCCTTCAAATTTGTAGTAAATCTTATGCTCTAAGCTTGCCCAGAAATCCATTGCAATGGTTCTTATCTGTATCTCAACCTTTACATTTAACATTGTATCCGAGAGAAAGATGGGAACCGATATAATCATATGATAGCTGGTATAGCCATTTGGCTTAGGACAGGTAATATAATCTTTTACCTTTAATACATTTACATCACTTTGTGCTGCAATCAGATCTGCAATTCGGTAGATATCGGAAGTAAAAGAACAAATAATACGTATTCCTGCAACGTCATTTATATATTTAACAATGTTTTCTACTGTTATTTCCCTGTTATTGTGCTGTAATTTCTTTGCGATACTTTGAGGAGATTTTAATCTGGAAGTAATATGCTCTATCGGGTTATATTGATGGTTTAATTTAAACTCATTATTTAGTATTTCCAACTTGGTGCTGACTTCCCGTAATGCAGAGTCATACATCAACATAACTTTCTTCCATTCATCTTCTTCACTGTAAAAAATAGGTAAATCCATTTCTATCCTCCTTAAACAAGGAAAATCCATGTCTAATTTTTTTGGAAAATATGTTCACTCTCTATTTCACCAATCGAGTTCATTATAGCACAGAATTATGAACATTCTTTGAATATAGTGAAAATTAATAAAAACTTTATCTTTTTTACATGTTTTTATAACAAACTGAATGATATACAATCCGCTCACAAAAAACCGGTAAGTGATACATAATTGTATTACCCACCGGCTATCTGTCATTCTATAATAAAATAAAAATGTTGTCAAATCATTTGTTTACAGTGAAGAATCTGCGTAAGAATAATCTGTATCCATCAGTTTCTGATTATCATCTAATTGAGATACTCCGTCCTTGCTTATTTTCTTTAATATTGTCATAGAAACCAGTAAAAGAAGAGCGGAAATTACTGCTATCATTGCCAATACGATCATGCTGGATGCAAGAACGTGATTTCCTAATCCTCCGCTGATAGACTGGCGGAAACTATAGATGGAATAGGACATTGGTAAGAACGGATGGATTACCTGATAGAACTTAAATGTTAACTGCATAGGGAACGTGCCGCCTGCACCGGAGAGCTGGAGTACCAGAAGTACCATAGCTACAAAACGTCCCGGGTTATCAAAAGCAACAGATAAAAACATGATTAAAAGCATATATGCATAAGCAGATAATAAAGCTGTTACAAAATAACTTCCGGTGGATATGGTATCTACTCCTATAAGATGCATAACTCCTGCTTCTATCACAGCCATAAGTGTTGCAGCTGCAATACCAACGGAAAGCTTGGAAAGCCACCATTGTACTACCGGCTTGCCTTTTAAGGCAACTTTTCTGATAGGATAGATAAAATTGAAAAGCATACATCCTACATATAAAGATAAGGATAATACATAAGGTGCCAGTGCATGACCATAATTAGGTACATCAGAGTATTTAGTCTCACTTAAAGTACTGGGTGCTGCAATCATATCAATGGTAGCATCTGAGGCATCAAAGGATTTGATGGTGTCTGCACCTTCCTGCAGTCCGTCATTTAACTTTCCGGCACCATCAGAAAGATCGGTAAGTCCATCCCCTAACTTTTTGGAACCATCCGCTAACTTTGCTGCACCATCGTGAATATCTTCTGCACCTTTTTTAATCTGGTCCATACCGGTTGAAAGCTTGCTGTTATTCTGTGTTAGGGTATTAAGTCCTGCTGCCAGGCTGGTGGATCCTTCCGTAATCTGGCTGATACCTCCGTTTAAGTCACCGGCTTTCGCATTTAACTGATTTAAGCCTTGGGATAGCTGTAATACTCCTGCTGTATAGGAATTTACTCCTGTGTTTAAACTCTTTGCACCGGCATCCAGTTTAGCAAGGCCCTGT
This sequence comes from Anaerocolumna chitinilytica, assembly GCF_014218355.1. Lineage (NCBI taxonomy): Bacteria > Bacillati > Bacillota > Clostridia > Lachnospirales > Lachnospiraceae > Anaerocolumna > Anaerocolumna chitinilytica. Next base: position 34,724 of record NZ_AP023368.1, on the reverse strand, counting down.
GAAAGCGCAGGCGCCTGTTGTGCTACTGCTCCAAGTGTATTATATACCTGAGTAGTACCTGCTGCCAGGGCAGGTGTTTGTTTTGCAAGAGCATCAAGGCCTCCGGATAACTGGCCAACCCCAGCGCCAATTGTAGTATATCCCCCTAAAAGTTTAGCTGCGGTTTGTAAAACAACGGCCTGTTGTTCTTTTGGTAATTGACTGAAGGTGTTGATGTCCAGATATTTTGATACACTACTAACCTGGTCTTTCGTAGGAATTCCGGCTGCCAGTGTCTTTGCACCATTATCCAATGTTGAAACCGCACTGTTAACTGCTGTCATACCATCAGCCAGTTGCTTGATTCCATCATTATTTCCGCCTAAAGAACCAATGGTAGTACCAAGCTTGCTGTTAAGCTCGGAAACACCTTCTGAGACAAGCTTTGCACCCTTCTTTAAATCTTCGGAGTTCTTGTTCAGTGTGCTGGCTCCCTGTGCAGCCTGTTTCACCCCGTCCGTATAAGTCTTAACCCCTGCCTGGTATTTTGCCAAGCCGTCTTTTAATTTTCCTGCTCCGTCACTGGCTGTCAGCACTCCGTTCAGGTAAGTACTTAAACCAAGGCTTAAGGAATCTGTTCCGTCACTGAAGGTAAGACTTGCCTTGGATAATTTATCAAGATTCTTATAAAGCTCTTCATTGCCGTCTTTTATCTTATCTGCACCATCTTTAATCTGAGCGGATGCATCGGCTGCCTCTGTAATGCTTCCTCCCATGTCTTCTACTTTATCGAAGATAGCACTTACATAGGCCTTTGTTACTTTTTCAGATACCTTATTCTGCAATTCTTTAATAGCCTGTTCGCTGAATACCTCACCCAAATAGTTGATACCACCATTGGTTTCATAGCTAATTACCATTTGAGTCGGATTATCGGAAAGTACCGTTGAAGCATTTTCAGAGAAATTCTCCGGAAATGTTACGATCATATAATACTTGCTGTCTTTTAAACCCTTTTGGGCTTTTTTACTGTCTACAAAATTCCAATCCAGGCTGTTATCATTCTTTAATTCCTCAATAATATCATTTCCCACGGATAAGGTCTGACCCTCGAAGTCTACGGATTTATCCTCATTTACAACTGCAATAGGAAGATTCTCTGTCTTGCCGTAGGGATCCCACAATGATTTTAAGAAAAAAGAAGCATAAATAAGCGGAATACAACTTATAACAATAACTGAAATTAATAATAATTTATTAGCACTAATCTTTTTCCATTCTGTCTTTATCATTTCCATGAATACTTTTCATCACCTTTCTTATCAATAACTCCCGGCCTTCATCAGCCTGATTCCAGTTGACGGGCCTTATTGGTCTGCTGCCTAATGTCTCTTCCAGTAACTGGTTTACTGTCTTTGCTCTCAATGTTTCTCGATATAACATATCCGCTTCTGCAAAGGCATTTCTCATAACAACCGTTCCCTGGTTGGCCAGAATCTGTTTATCTTCGAAAACCTTATCGATAAGACCTGAATCAGGATAAGTCTCAATCTTACCTTCTAAGGCTTCCACTATATCCAGAAGGTTTATTTCATCGGTCTTTTTTGCCAGTGTAAATCCCCCGTTGTTACCAGATACCGAATTAACCATTTTTGCTACAACCAATTTACGTATAATTTTTTTCGTATAAGTCAGGGAACCTTTCAGACGTTTATGAATTTCCTCTGACGCTACCGGTATGCTTTTGTCCTGAGTTGCTAATAATGCAATAATACAAACCGCCTGCTCGATTCCTCTGGTTAATTTCATTTTCTCATCTCCTTACTTTCTTTAATGATGTTTGTTATCCATTATGGACATTTAAAATCTACAATGAGATAATACTCTTTCTATGATTTACTGTCAACAACATATATTACAAAATTTCTTATTTGTAATTCATTTTTTTATTCATTTTTTATTGCTCGTACACTATTTATAGCTATATTTATATTAATTAAAAAAATATATGAATTTCCAGTAATTTTAGGTTGACAAATATTACTAATGTGGTATAATATCTAAAGATTATAAAAGAAAGTGAGGTAAAAAACCATGACTAACGGATTTAGCGCTGCAGCAAACAACAAACACAAGTTATCTTTTATTACCTCAACCTTTAATTCTTTTATATAGTGTAGCCGTATTATGCCAATCTACACATAAACTATAAATGGATTTTTGTCGCCGTGGTAATAAACCACGGCTATTTTTTTGTCCCCGGATAGGGAGGAGGATTTATGAAAATATCAAGTTACATAAAAAAATACTGGTATTTATACACCATTGCTATTGTGTGTATGATTACAAGTGTGGGGTTGGATATGCTCTCCCCGCGTATATTAAAACACATAATCGATGATGTTATTGTCGGTGGGAAGGTAAACCTGCTTACAAGATTCTTAGTAATTATTCTTATAATAGGAGCAGGCAGAGCTATCTTTAATTACTTAAAAGAACTTCTTTTTGATTCTGTCAGCTCTAAAATAGGAGCAGATGTACGAAGAAAACTTTTCAATCACGTTCAAAGTTTATCCCTTGATTACTTCGATAAGAACAACACCGGCGAATTGATGTCACGTTTAAAGGACGATGTAGATAAGGTATGGTCCGGCGTAGGATTCATCGGTATGTTGGTAATAGAGGTTGTAATTCAGGTAGTTCTGGTACTCTACAGTATGTTTTCCCTGAGTCCGCTGCTTACTCTGATACCGCTTATTGTAATGCCTATCGTTGCTTTTATAGCAATTAAGATGGAAAAGAAATTGGATAATGTATATGAAGAAATCAGTGAAGAGAATGCAAAGCTGAATCTGGTAGCCCAGGAAAATCTGGCCGGCGTAAGGACCGTTAAGGCATTTGCAAGAGAGAAATTCGAAATAACAAAATTTTTATCCCATAACAAAAGGTATTACGACTTGAATATGAGACAGTCAAAAATACTAATCAAGTATAATCCTTATTTTCAGTTTATAACAAGACTTCTGCCGGTAACTGTAATCGTAGCCGGAGGTTTCCTCGTAATACGAAATGACATTACTCTTGGTACCTTAGGTGCCTTTGCAGAATATGCCAACAACATTGTATGGCCAATGGAATTAATAGGCTGGCTTTTTAACGATCTGGCTTCTGCGGCTGCCTCTACGAAGAGAATTAATAAAATAATGAAGGAACAGCCTACTGTTGTTTCCAAAGAAGATGCTATTCCCCTTGATAAAGCCTCCGGAGAAATTACTTTTGAAAATGTATCCTTCACAGTAAATGAAACACCAATACTCAAAAATGTAAGTTTTCACATAAATCCCGGTAAAACTCTTGGTATTATGGGAGCTACCGGTTCCGGAAAGACCTCTGTTATTAATCTGCTGCAGCGTTTTTATGAAACAACGGAGGGTACTATTAAGTTAGATGGCATTAATGTAAAGGATTTATCCTTAAAGGACCTTCGAAAGAACATGTCTCTCGTTATGCAGGATGTATTCCTGTTCTCTGATACCGTTAATGAAAATGTTAAGATGGGAAAGCGCTCCCTTATTACTGAGCAGGACGTATTAAATTCCATTGAAAAAGCCCAGGCTGCTGAATTTATAGAAAAAATGGATGAGAAATACGATACTGTAATCGGCGAAAGGGGTGTGGGACTCTCCGGCGGACAGAAGCAGCGTATCAGTATTGCAAGAGCCTTATCAAAGGATACTCCTGTTCTTATACTGGACGATTCCACTTCTGCCTTGGATATGGAAACAGAACATTTAATCCAAAAGAACCTTAACGAGTTATCCGATACCACAAAGATCATCATTGCTCACCGTATATCAGCGGTTAGAAATGCAGACGAAATCATTTTCCTTGAGAATGGTTCCATAGCTGAGAGAGGAACCCATGAAAGCCTCCTTGAGAAAAAGGGCCTCTATTATGATACCTTTATGGCACAGTACGGTGAATACCTAGAAGCCACTTCAGTGGCCGTATAAAACATATTTTTATAATTCCTTAAAAGGAGGAACACGAATGTCAGTAAATTCTGTAAGAGCCGACGAGAATCTTAACGGCTCCAGTAAAGTAAATACTCTCTTAAGGCTATTTCGATACCTGCTGTCCTATAAGAGAGAAATCCTTGCTGTGCTGCTTATTATGGGCGGGACTGTGGCAATCAGTCTTATAAACCCTCTCATAATAGAGCATGCCATCAATGTAAATATCGCCGGTAAAGATGTAAACGGACTCATAAAGCTCGGTCTTTTTGCCGCCGTATTGAATATTACATACATCCTGCTAGTAAAACTGCGTATGTTTATTATGGCAAAGATAAGCAATACCGTACTGCTAACCATCAGACAGGAACTTTATACCCACATCCAGAAACTGAGCTTTAGCTTTTTTGACAGCAGACCAACGGGTAAGATACTTGCACGTGTTATAGGCGATGTAAACTCCCTGAAAGATGTACTTTCTAATAGTGTTACAACATTAATACCGGATTTTATCACTATTATAGCTGTAGTAGCAATTATGATGGTAAAGGATTTCCGACTGGCGTTAGCAGCTCTTATAAGTCTTCCACTGCTAATTATCGGAATGTGGCTGATCCAGGTATACTCCCATGTCAGGTGGCAGTTATACCGGAAGAAGAACTCCAACTTAAATGCCTTTATCCATGAAGATTTATCCGGCATGCGTATTATACAGAGCTTCACAGCGGAAGGAGAGACTTCTCTGGCCTTTGATTCTATGCTTAAAGAGCACAGAGGTGCTTTTATGAAAGCGGTTACCCTAAGTGACGGCTTCGGATCTATTATTGATTTCTGCTGGGGAATCGGTACTATATCCCTTTTCTTCTTTGGTATCAAGATGACCGGAGATAACATACAGGTTGGAACATTGATTGCCTTCTCCACGTATATATCCATGTTTTGGCGTCCTATCATGAACCTTAGTAATTTTTATAATCAGTTGGTTACAAACATCTCCGGTGCGGAGAGAATCTTTGAAATTATGGATACAAAGCCGGATATAACAGATGCAGGGGAATTAAAAGAACTTCCGGTAATTAAAGGTGACGTCCGTTTCGAGAATGTAACTTTTGCCTATGATAAAGACACACAGGTATTGAATAATGTAAGTTTCCACATAAAACCCGGTGAAACAATTGCTCTGGTAGGTCCTACCGGTGCCGGTAAAACAACGGTAGTTAACTTAATCAGCCGTTTTTATGATATACAGGAAGGAACAATCTTCATTGATGGTTATAACATCCAGGATGTAGCGATTGAAAGCCTCCGTATGCAGCTGGGCATAATGACCCAGGATAACTTCCTTTTCTCCGGTACCGTTAAGGATAACTTAAAATACGGCAAGCTGGATGCAACCGATGAGGAAATTATTGCTGCTGCAAAAGCTGTAAATGCCCATGATTTCATTATCAAGATGGAAAAAGGCTATGATACGGAATTAAAAGAAAGAGGAGCCGGATTATCAGCAGGCCAAAAACAACTTTTAGCCTTTGCCCGTACTATGGTTTCCATGCCGAAGATTCTGATACTGGACGAAGCGACTTCAAGTATTGATACTCATACAGAACTTCTGGTGCAAAAAGGTATTGAGGCTTTATTAAAAGGCCGTACTTCCTTTGTAATAGCACATCGTCTGTCTACTATACAAAAAGCTGACCGTATCTTTTATATTGATAACGGTGGTATTGTGGAAGAAGGAAGTCCCAAAGAGTTATTGGAGAGAAAAGGTGCTTATTATGAACTTTATATGGCACAGTTCAAAAATATTTAGATTAATAATATAATTATACCATTTATCTTATTTATACTTTCTATTTATTATTTATAATAACCACCTATAAGAGTACTGGTTTACATAGGACTCTTAAACATAAGAAGCAGGTTGTATTTCCATTTAAGCACGATACTAAAGGTATTTTACATATTATATGGAGCAGTTCAAACCCAAAGTTTGTTTGGCTCTTATAAAACTGTAATATGCCAAGGTATCGGCGGCTAGACGGAAAGGCAGACTGCTTCTTTTTGTTGACCCCTTACATGATAATATGAATTATAATATGAATTCAATAATATGTTTTTCTTTAATTCATCCTGCAACGCTTTACCGTATACTTTATCCAAATCTTGTGCTATACCGGTTTTATCTGCTATAATTAACTCTTGAAAGAACCTTAAATAAGGAGAGCGTCCCATGGTAAAGATATTATTTTTAGAAGATGAACCTACCATCAGAGAGGTTTTGACAGAATACATGCAGCTTAAACAATATCAGGTTACTACTGCAGAAGACGGTGATGCAGCTATTAGATTATTAAACAATCAGAGTTTTGACCTTGCCGTGTTAGATATCATGGTTCCCGGCAAAAGCGGCCTGGAGGTGCTTGAACATATTCGAAGTATAAAGCCTGACATGGCAGCTATCATGCTGACGGCGATAGATGACGAACCTACTCAGGTACGAGCTTTCAACCTATATGCAGACGACTATGTGGTAAAGCCTGTGTCTCCTATTATTCTCCTAAAAAGAATAGAGACAATTCTTCGAAGAACCTCCTCCTTTCATAAAACCCAGACCAAAACCACCGGACTGTATTTAAATGAAGAGGCCTACCAGGCCTTTTATAATAATGATTCTCTTCTCCTAACTTTAAGTGAATATCTCCTGCTGCAAACTCTAAAAAAGGAACCTAACCGTGTATTTACCAGGGAACAGCTTATCCTAAAAATATTTAATGAGGACTATATCGGAAATGACCGTATCATTGATGCACATGTGAAGAACTTACGTAAAAAACTGCCTGTGAACTATATCAGAACTGTTATCGGGGTGGGGTATCAGTACACGGAAGAAACTACATAAAGAAAGGATCCAGAGCATCTATGAATCTATCAAAAAAGACTCTTCTTTACAGCACATTAATATCCATTCTTATGCTTTCTCTATTAATTGGATATTTTATTCTTATGCTCCCCTCTCTCTATGTATCTTATATGCAGGACAGAAACTATATGTCTGCTGTTAAATTACAGGAAAGTTTAATGAAAACCGGAAACTATGACAAAAGTACGGTGAAAAGTGCCAGCGGAACTATGACGATTAAAATTCCTCTCACCGGAAACCGTATCTATCTCTTGAATCAATTCTTTACCTCCACTGTGGAGATTCATAATCAAGAATTAATTTCTTATTTGGATAAATTAAGGTACTATGCCGACCATACAGATGAAATAGTAAAACTGAAGAAAGATGATTTTCCTACAGATGACATAAAGAAACTTTTGTCTGTTGATAAATATTTCTCCAAAGAGTATCCTCTGAGCATTACCTTTCAACTTCATAATAATAACAACTCTTTTCAAAAAGTTTCTTCAAGGTTTCATAAAACTTCTGATAAGCTGATAGTATATGAATCCAGCGTAACCGATGGTAATAATTATTACACAAACTATATTGCACTGGGCTTAACGAATAAAGATATCATAATTACCCTTTTCCCGGTAATGTCTCCCATGATAGATGAGATAAAGCCGGTTATCCTTCAAAGTTTACCTATGATAGCAGCCGTTGTGTTCTTGCTGGTACTTATCTCCTCCCAGTTTTTTTCTAAACTGATTATTTACCCTATTATACGGCTTTCTAACCATGCAAAATTCATGACAGAGACAGAAGCTTTACAACTTGAACCTGTAACTATGAACGGTCATGATGAAATTGCCAGCCTGGCTGAAAGTCTGAACAATTTATATGAGAAGATACAAAGCAGTTATCAGGAATTGGAGTTTAAGAATATACGACTTGCCGAAGAAAATAAGCGGCAGGAGGTATTTCTGCGTGCTTCCTCCCATCAACTTAAAACCCCTATTGCTGCTGCCTTATTATTAATTGAGGGAATGATTCATGAGGTGGGTAAATACAAGGATACAAAAGCATACCTACCTGAAGTAAAACAACAACTGCAATCCATGAAGAAAATTATAGATGATCTCTTATCTCTAAATCATAGCCATAAAGAACTGGAGAAGGAGTCTTTCTCTCTTAATTGCCTGCTGGAGGAATGTCTCTCCTTTTACCGTATACAAATGGAGGAAAAGGAACAGCAGCTCACCATAGAAGGTTCATCACCTAATCTTCTGACGGACTCAGAACTCTTTAAAAAGATATTAGATAATTTAATCTCCAATGCGATTAACTATACGCCGCGTAAAGGCAGGATAGCCATAGTTTGTGAAGAGAATAGACTCTGTATTATCAATTACGGAGCTGCTATAAAGGCTGAGCTTTTACCCCATGTCTTTGAACCTTTTGTTTCCGGAATGGCAGGAACTGGATCTCATGGTCTGGGCTTATACGTTGCCGCCTATTATGCGAAGCTCCTAAACTGCCAGCTGACTCTTACCAACTTAGAGAACGCTGTAATGGCTGAACTGATATTTGCATAATCTCTACATGGAATCTTCATCCCAAATTCATACGCTTTTGTTATACTTAAGATAAGCAAATAAAGTGTATGTAGTACAATAGCTGTACTATGAAAGAACAGGAGATTTTATATGATTACAATTAACCAGGTAAGAGTTCAATATGGAAATCAGCTGGCCTTATCCATTAATACTCCAATAACCCTTAAAACCGGTGACCGGGTCGGTATTATCGGCTCCAACGGTGCCGGTAAAACAACTCTTGTGAAAACAATTTTAGGGCTGACCAACTATCAGGGAAGCATTATAACAGATATAAGACCGGAAGAAATGGCAGTCCACCTGCAGCATAACCATTATGCCAATACCATGTCAGTTAAGCATATCATGGAAGCCATCTTGAATACGAGAATCAAAAAGAACAAGATATTACAGGACCTCATTACCTTCTTTGATTTTGAGGAATGCCTCTCCAAAAAATACTCTGCCCTATCAGGCGGACAAAAGCAGCGGCTTACTATTATTCTTGTGCTGATTCAGGATGCCCCGCTGGTATTCTTCGACGAAGTCACTTCTGGCCTCGATTTTGAAACAAGACAGAAATTAATGTCAAAGCTTGTGGAATGGTACCGTGACAAAGCGACTACCTTGTGTATTGTCTCTCACTATTATGAAGAATTAGAGCAGTTGGTCAACAAGCTATTAATTCTCGAAAAAGGTCAGGTAATTGACTTTGGAAGCAAGGAAGAATTGTTTCAGAAATACTGCGGAAAAACCGTGATTACTCTTGATAATACACCAGAAAATAAAGAAATAACGAAAGCATTTACCACATTAAAAGCTCCAGAGCACCTTATTGCTCTCCCCTGCCAGGATAATCAAGCTGAGATGGCTATTACAGAACTTCTTATCAAAGCAGATATTAATTTCAAACGCAGTAATAACAATATTGAAATTATGTCCATTAATGCCAAGGATAGATGTATGGAAAGGAGCTACAATGAAAAGAAAGAAGCTTAATTGGTATTTGATTTCCTATGAATTACGCAATATTACCGGAAATATATTTGTTATATTTTTTGGTGTTATTTTTCCGATTATGATGTCTGCATTATTTTCGGTAATTTTTAAAACTGAAGTACCTGAGAATATGTATGCCGAAGCTATTACCGGACTTTTTATTACAATGAGCATGATTATACCTATGGCCGTCCTGCTTATGGGATATGCCGCAAACTACTCACAGGAGCTGGAAAAAGATATTCCTCTGCGTATGAACCTTTTTGGTTTTCAGGAAAAAACAATGCTTGCTGCCAAACTGGTTGCTTATTTAATATTTACCACTGCTGCATTTATACTCTATGCCGTAGTTGACAGCTTCCTTCTTGATCTGCAAGTGCCAAAGCCAGCCTCTGCTCTTTGCTTTATCGCAGCTTTATATGTTCTATCAGCAATATTTTTTATTCTGGCTCATGGTTTTGCTACTATCTTTCGAAAGTTCGGCCCTACCTATGCGGTATCTATGTTTCTTTATTTTGGTTTTATGATACTATGCGGTATGATGGGTATTACCGTAGACCAACTCCCCTCCGGTCTGAAAGCTATTGCTAAAGTTTTTCCTATGTCCTATATAAGCAGTGATTTTATAACTTTCTGGCAAGGTGGCACCTATAACTTTGTACCAATGATTCAATCCTTCTTATTCTTCGGTGCTGTATCTTCGATTATACTGATTCTAAGCATACGTAAGAATCAAAGGGCTTTATAAACAAATAAAATACTCATAACAACTATTCACTATAAGAATATATAAAAAAAACTCCATGGCTTCGATATTTACCATATGCCATGGAGTTTTTTTTACCTTTTTGATCCAATTATAACTGCTTATAACCTCATAATTAATAAATCTATTAATTACTTTCATTCTGTCTATATAACTAATCTCGATTATCATAATGACTTCCAGGATCCACTATTCTAATGTTCCATTTAAACTTTCACAAATTAATTAATCCTTTTTCAGTGTAAGTTCACTAATACCGCTTGGGAAGTGTTATGGTAAACGTTGTTCCCTTGGTAAGCTGTGAACGAACTTTAATCTTTCCGGTATGGCCTAAAATGATAAGCTTTGCGATGGATAATCCTAGTCCATGACCGCTGATTTTTGCATTTCTTACCTGGTCCGACCTATAAAAGCGTTCAAATATATTATCCACATCTTTTCTTGTCATGCCAATACCGGTATCCTTAACTTCAATCACACAATCTCCGTCATCATTCTTACAGGTAATCGTAATGGTATCACCGTCATTGGTGTATTTCACAGCATTGTCAATAAATATTCGGATAGCTTGTTTAAGAGACTGCTTATCTCCGTATACTTCCACATCCTGTAAAACAGGAGCTTCAATAATACGATTCTTTACTACCAGATTTGTTTCTTTTACCATGTCTTCTACTATCTGACACATATTAAATCTGCTTTTTTCAAGCTTTAATGTCTTTTTATCATGCCTTGAAAGAAACAATAGTTTTTCTACCAGGTCCTGCATAAATTTTGCTTCGTTGTTAATAGCATCTATAGATTCCATCAGAACTTCTTCATTCCCTGTCCCCCAGCGGTTTAAGAGATTGGCATACCCCTGTATTACAGCAATCGGAGTACGCAGCTCATGAGATGCATCTGAAACGAACTGTTTCTGACTCTCATATGATATCTCTAATCTGTCCAGCATATTGTTAATCACTGCTGCCAGGTCTTTTAACTCATTCTTTGTTCCCTCCACGTTAAGCCTTCTGCTGTCCAGGTTATTCACCGTCAGACGATTCGCTGTATCTGACATCTCATATATAGGCTCTAAAAGACTGATATCACTTTTTCTTCCTTTTCTGGTAATAACATAAAGAAAAAATGCAAATAGAAGACACATCCAAAGCAGCAGCTTGTATAATTGATTTAGGCTGTCCGACAAATTATATTGGACAAGTACTGACACGGACCTCCCTTGGATAACTGTTTTTTTTCCTTCTTCCACAATTATTGTAAGAGGTCCTTTCGTAATTAAATTATCGACGTATATTCTGCCAAATAGCTTTTTTTCTTTTACTAGCTCACTCTCTATATTATTAAAGAGAACCTTTCTTGTCCCTTCCTCTGTTATACTGTAGTGAATTCCCAATAGCTCACATGTACTTCTGTCCAGCTCCAGATTTCCTGCGTTATCTGCCACCGCTTCTTTTAATAAAACCTCACCTTTTTCCTCAAGCTGCATTTTTCCGCTCCATAAAAACAATAACGAAAAAAAACAAAGAAATAGAATACCATTTACAATTAATAGCTTAAGGTAATTCAGAGAAATTCGAAAGGCGATGGAAAACCGAAAATTTCCGAGCCATTTTTCTCTTCGTTTTCGAAAGGGAAGTACAATCTTTATAAGAAGCTGTCTTAAGGTTTCTTTTAAATTAAACTTCATCTTTGATAATATAACCTACCCCTCTCACTGTATTAATCATTCTTACACTGTACTTATCATCAATTTTTTGCCTTAGATAACGTATATAAACATCCACAACATTTGTATCCCCCAGATACTCATAATCCCATACATTATTAAGAAGCTGCTCTCTTGTAATGGCAATGTTTTTATTACGCATCAGATACTCTAAGAGCTCATACTCTTTCTTTGTCAGCACCAGTTCTTCATCACCGTAAAAAGCACTATGCCCTGACAAATTAAGTTTAAGCTTACCTATCTTTAAAACATCCTGTTTAGGCTGAACCTGCTTGGTATGGCGATTTAAGGCTACCCTTATTCGTGCCAGAAGTTCCTCAATTGCAAAAGGCTTAGTCATATAGTCATCCGCACCGATATCAAGTCCAGCAACTTTATCTGTAACATCATCCTTTGCTGTTAACATAATAACCGGAACATCAGATTCCATACGTATTCTTCTGCACACTTCAATACCGCTGATTCCAGGCAGCATTATATCTAAGAGCACCAGATTTACATCCTTCTGCAATGCTTTCTCAAGCCCTGCTCTTCCGTCAGAAGCAATATCCACCTCATATCCTTCATATTTTAACTCCAGCTCCACAAACCGGGCTATTTTACTCTCATCTTCCACAATTAGTATCTTCGGCATAATTCCCTCCCACAAAAGTCTAGATTAATTACTCTTTTTAACGTATCTTTTTCGCCGCTTTTTTAATTATTTTTAACTTATATTTTCCTGTTTTCCCATCTTCTTTTTCCCTATATACAGTCTTATATCACAGCGAATTATATCTATTTTAATTCTATCTTTTAACCCATTTATTTGCAATATCTGAATATTAAAATTCCATTAGAAATATTCCCTTAATACTGAACGACAAAAGAAAAGCGCCGCAAGCAAATCTAATCAATCTGCCTGCGACGCCCATACATTCCGTTTTATCTGAAATATTGCACCGTTATTAGAAAATTCTGCAAATCCACTTACTACCTTATAATACAGACTTAACAGCTGCTACAACATTTTCAGTTGTAAAACCAAACTTCTTAAATAATTCACCTGCCGGTGCTGATGCACCAAAGCCCTTCATGGTAACTGTAGTTCCGTCAAGACCAACGTATTTACCCCAGCCAAATCCAGCTGCTGCTTCTACTGCAACTCTGGCTCTTACTGATTTAGGAAGGACACTTTCCTTATACTCATTGCTCTGCAAATCAAATAAATCTGTAGAAGGCATACTTACAACTCTTACATCAATTCCTTCTTTTTTAAGTTCTTCTTTTGCCAACACACTGACTTCTACTTCAGAACCGCTTGCCATAATAATTGCATCCGGAACTTCCTTTTCAGAAGGTGCAATTACATAGCCACCCTTTAAGGCATCTTTACTGGAACCTGCATATTGAGGAAGGTTCTGACGAGTCAGTACCAGCGCGGTAGGTGTTCTCTTAGAGGTAATCGCATAATACCATCCTGCAATGGTTTCGGTTGCATCTGCGGGTCTGAATACGGTAAAGTTAGGCATTGCTCTTAACATTGCAAGCTGCTCTATGGGTTCATGGGTAGGCCCGTCTTCCCCAACACCAATGCTGTCATGGGTTAAAACAAAGGTTAACGGAAGTCCCATAAGTGAGGAAAGTCTTGCCATAGGCTTAACATAATCACTAAATACAAAGAAGGTTGAAACAAAGGCTCTTAAGCCGCCATGAAGTGCCAGACCATTTCCTATTCCAGCCATAGCAAGCTCTCTTACACCAAAGTGAAGATTACGTCCTGCATAATCCTCTTTTGAGAAATCTCCTTCATCCTTCATATATGTCTTAGTAGAAGGTGAAAGATCTGCTGAGCCTCCAATAAAACCGGGAACCAAATCTTTAATACGGTTGATTACCATTCCTGAGAGATTTCTTGTAGCATCTGCCTTATCAGGAAATGCCCAGAAATCCTGATTTTCCAGAAGTTCTTCTCCAATGTTTTCATCATGGCACTTGTCCCAAAGATCTTTTAATTCCGGATATGCCTTAGAATAACTCTCAAACATCTGGTTCCATTTATTTTCTGCTTCTTCTCCCTTTTTATTTAACTCTTCCATATGACGGTATACTTCTTCCGGAACATAGAAATCTTTATCAACAGGGAAACCTAGTTTTTCTTTTAATAATCTTACATTATCTGCGCCAAGAGGTTCTCCATGGGCACTTGCCATACCTTCTCTGGGTGAGCCAAAGCCAATCTTTGTTTTTACAGTAATAAATGAAGGCCTTGTTGTATCTGCTTTTGCAGCTTCAATAGCAGCCGCTATTTCCTGTAAGTTGTTTCCATCTTCTACAACCAGTGTCTGGAAACCAAAAGCCTCAAAACGTTTGGATACATCTTCTCTAAAAGCTATATCCGTATCTCCTTCAATGGATATCTTATTGGAGTCGTACAGTACAACCAGCTTGCCAAGTCCTAAAGTTCCTGCTAAAGACATCGCTTCATAAGTAATACCTTCCATCATACATCCATCTCCGCCTAGAGCAAAAGTATAATGATCAACTACAGGAAATCCTTCTTTGTTAAACTTAGCAGCCAAATGAGCCTCTGCCATCGCCATACCAACAGCCATTGCCATACCGGCACCAAGAGGGCCCGTCGTCGCTTCTACGCCTACTGTATGTCGATACTCAGGATGTCCAGGGGTTAAAGAGTCAAGCTGTCTGAATGAAGCAAGATCTTTGATAGAAAGGTTACCATAGCCAAATAAGTGAAGCAAACTATATAACATCGCGGAGCCATGACCACCGGATAAAATAAAGCGGTCTCTATTCACCCAGTCAGGATTTCCCGGATTGTGGTTCATATGGTTCGCCCATAGCTCATAAGCCATGGCAGCTGCTCCCAAGGGTAGACCTGGATGCCCTGAATTTGCTTTCTGTACTGCATCTGCAGCTAACACTCTTAAAGAGTTAACTGACAAAGTATCAATATTACTCATTTTTTTCCTCCTAAATACTTGCTTATTCATTAAGCTATATTTGTTCTATTATTCACCAAAGACTGCTTTATAATCTTTTTGGAATTTTTCTATACCTTGATCCGTTAATGGATGCTTTGTACACTGTTCAATAACACTATAGGGCACTGTTGCAATATGTGCACCGGCTAGAGCACAGTCCGTAATATGAACCGGGTTACGAACACTGGCAGCTATAATCTCAGATTTAATATCATGAATACTAAAAATATCAGCTATCGTTCTTATTAATTCTATACCTGGTGTGGATATGTCATCCAGCCTGCCAAGAAAAGGTGATACATAAGTTGCACCTGCTCTGGCAGCAAGCAATGCCTGGTTAGCTGTAAATACTAATGTAACATTTGTTTTTATGCCTTCTGAGGTTAATACCTTAGTAGCTTTTAATCCTTCCACTGTCATAGGAATCTTAACAATCATGTTGGGATGAATCTTTGCAATTTCTCTTCCTTCTTCAATCATAGTTTTGGCATCAACAGTAGTAGCCTTAACTTCTCCACTGATTGGCCCGTCTACGATAGAAGCAATTTCTTTAATAACTTGTACGAAATCTCTTCCTTCCTTTGCTATTAAAGAGGGATTCGTTGTTACTCCGCAGATAACACCCATTTCATTTGCTTTTTTAATATCCTCTACATTTGCAGTGTCAATAAAAAATTTCATAAGCATATCCTCCTTTATAGTGATAATATTAATTCACTTATAATGATAATATTAATTCACTATTTTATTAATTATTTTAGTTTTTTATAAAATAAAATCATACTATCCGTAAATACCTAATTACATACACAAATATACTATAACATATTCTTTAATGCAATAGGATTATACAGAATTTCAGAAGTATTTCCGCAGAAATTAAATCTACTCTAAAAGTATTATAGTTGTTTCTAAATTATTTTATTTGAATGTAAACAAAAATATTTAGTACATAATAATTATATAATTCAGAACATAATCGATTATAAGATTCAGAACATAATCAATTATATGATTCAGAACATAACCAATCTCTGCAACTTTACTTCTTAATAATAATATTAGCTTAATATACTAAAATCATTTATAGAAAAATATTTAATTTGATATACTTATAAAATTAATATAGTGAGGCTGTCTTATTCTAAATTAATGATTACTACGAATATAAAATCCTCTTTTATATTGCTCTGGATAAACATTATCAATTTTGTTTATATAAGCAGTATTAAGCACCCAATATGGATTTCTTAACAATTCTCTCCCAATAGCAACTAAATCTGCCCTATTATTATTTAATATCTCTTCTACCAGATCAGGATGATTAATTAATCCAACTGCTATGACCGGGACCTTACAATTTGCTTTCAGAAAACTAGCAGCTTCGACCTGATATCCAGGATATAACTTAATTGGTGCTGTCACTACTCCTCCGGAACTCACATGAAGTATATCAATATAACCTTTAACTTCATGGACAATCTCAGCCATCTGACTTGGAGTCATTCCCTCCGGATGATAATCATCCGCTGACACTCTGACAATAACAGGTTTTTCTTTCGGCCATACTTTATGGATTTCTATTAGTATCTCCTTTAAAATTCTTGCCCTGTTAGAAATACTGCCTCCATAGTTATCTGTTCTTTTATTAGATATGGGTGATAAAAATTCACTTATAAGATATCCATGGGCAGCATGAATTTCAATTGCGTCGAACCCTGCCTTCTCCGCTCTTTGTGCTGCGTCTTTAAAAGCCTTTATTATCTCGGTGATCTCAGTAACTGACAATTCGTGAGGTACGGGGCTGTTCTCATCAAAGGGAATAGCACTGGGGGCAAGAATAATATCATTCTTAACGGTAGACTTTCTTCCTGCATGTCCAAGTTGTATTGCTATTTTACTTCCTTGATCATGGCAGGCTTGTACTATTTGCTTTAATCCTGATATCTGCCCGTCTTCCCAAATACCTAAATCTCTTTCCGTAATACGGCCATTAGGTGTAACTCCTGTTGCTTCTACAATAATTAAGCCAACACCACCAACAGCTCTGGTAGTATAATGTGTAAAATGAAACTCGTTAGCATATCCACTTTCATCAGAAGAGTACATACACATAGGCGGCATAACTATCCTATTTTTAAGTTCCAAAGCTTTTACTTTATATTCATTAAATAGTTGTATAATAATCACCTCCAAATCCAGATATTAATATATAAATCCATCTCCTATAATCAATAATCCATGATAATATACTGATTGAACAGTATTACTTATTCTTCTAATGAATTATCCTAATTAATTATACTCTACCATTATATACAATAACATTCTGTTTTTTCAATTCTTTTTTGAAGAAATACTATCTTAATGATAATTACTTTTAATTTAAAATTATACAATAATTCAAAACCTGGTTTTATCCACATATATATTGTATTTCCTTTATCTTGTTAACAAATTTTAAACATATAAAAGAAATTGTGAATAAAAACTATTTTTATCTATGTCAATTACATTTTTTTAACTAGTCTTAGTGTAAAAATGATATAAAAAAAGCACCTACATACTAAAAAGTAATGTAAATGCTTTTATTTTATGAGACATCCGGGATTCGAACCCGGGACACCTTGATTAAAAGTCAAGTGCTCTACCGACTGAGCTAATATCCCATATTTATCAGAATTAAAATTCCAATAAAAAATGCCCAGAGCCGGAATCGAACCAGCGACACGAGGATTTTCAGTCCTCTGCTCTACCGACTGAGCTATCTGGGCAAGGCCTACTTCATTAACTCAATTAATTGAAAACCAAACAGTTTTCAGATTGCGGGGACAGGATTTGAACCTATGACCTTCGGGTTATGAGCCCGACGAGCTTCCAGACTGCTCCACCCCGCGACATTATTTTATAATTATTTTTGGAACAAATGGATGGAGAAGGATTCGAACCTTCGAAAGCGTCGCTAACAGATTTACAGTCTGCCCCCTTTGGCCACTCGGGAATCCATCCATATTTTTTTAAAGTGTTTTCACACTTAAGCCGACGATCGGACTCGAACCGATAACCTGCTGATTACAAGTCAGCTGCTCTGCCAATTGAGCCACGTCGGCGTTTTAGGTAAATGGGACCTATAGGGCTCGAACCTATGACCCTCTGCTTGTAAGGCAGATGCTCTCCCAGCTGAGCTAAGATCCCATATTTATTACCAACGACCCAGAAGGGACTCGAACCCTCGACCTCCGCCGTGACAGGGCGGCGCTCTAACCAACTGAGCCACTAGGCCAATACTTGACAAACACTAGCACATTAAATCATCCAAATTTAAACCATTTTTAGGTCAAGCCCTCGACCTATTAGTATTAGTCAGCTACATGCATTACTGCACTTCCACCTCTAACCTATCCACCTGGTAGTCTTCCAGGGGTCTTACTAGCTTACGCTATGGGATATCTCATCTTGAGGGGGGCTTCACGCTTAGATGCCTTCAGCGTTTATCCCTTCCCGACTTGGCTACTCGGCCGTGCACTTGGCAGTGCAACCGATACACCAGAGGTCAGTCCAACCCGGTCCTCTCGTACTAAGGTCAGCTCCTCTCAAATATCCTACGCCCGCGCCGGATAGGGACCGAACTGTCTCACGACGTTCTGAACCCAGCTCGCGTACCGCTTTAATGGGCGAACAGCCCAACCCTTGGGACCTAATACAGCCCCAGGATGCGATGAGCCGACATCGAGGTGCCAAACCACTCCGTCGATGTGAACTCTTGGGAGTGATAAGCCTGTTATCCCCAGGGTAGCTTTTATCCGTTGAGCGATGGCAATCCCACTTTATACCACCGGATCACTAAGTCCTACTTTCGTACCTGCTCCACCCGTCGGTGTCGCAGTCAAGCCCTCTTATGCCTTTGCACTCTTCGGATGGTTTCCGTCCATCCTGAGAGGACCTTTGAGCGCCTCCGATACCCTTTCGGAGGCGACCGCCCCAGTCAAACTCCCCACCTGACATTGTCCACCAGCCAGTTCATGGCTGCATGTTAGAAACCCAATACTGCAAGGGTGGTATCCCAACATCGGCTCCACGGCAACCGGAGTTACCGTTTCATAGCCTCCCACCTATCCTGTGCATGCAATACCGAATCCCAGTATCAAGCTAGAGTAAAGCTCCATGGGGTCTTTCCGTCCTGGCGCAGGTAACCAGCATCTTCACTGGTACTTCAATTTCACCGGGTGCATTGTCGAGACAGTGCCCAAATCATTACGCCTTTCGTGCGGGTCGGAACTTACCCGACAAGGAATTTCGCTACCTTAGGACCGTTATAGTTACGGCCGCCGTTTACTGGGGCTTAAGTTCAACGCTTCGGATTGCTCCTAACATCTCCCCTTAACCTTCCAGCACCGGGCAGGCGTCAGCCCATATACTTCACCTTACGGTTTTGCATAGACCTGTGTTTTTGCTAAACAGTTGCTTGGGCCAATTCTCTGCGGCCTGTATTTCTACAGGCACCCCTTCTCCCGAAGTTACGGGGTTATTTTGCCGAGTTCCTTAACAATGCTTCTCCCGTCGGCCTTAGGATTCTCTCCTCATCCACCTGTGTCGGTTTACGGTACGGGCTTATAAAAAGCAATAGCGGCTTTTCTTGGCAGTGCCTTCATCAGCTTCCCTACTTTAAATTTCGGTCCACATCACGTCTTCCCATTATGGAACGGATTTTCCTGCTCCACTGGTACCTCGCTTGTACCGGGTCTTCCTCTCCCGGCTCTGACTTCGTCTCTGCGTCCCCACAGTTCTGTTTTTATAAGGTACAGGAATTTCAACCTGTTGTCCATCGACTACGTCTTTCGACCTCGCCTTAGGTCCCGACTTACCCAGAGCAGATCAGCTTTACTCTGGAAACCTTGGATATTCGGCCTGAAAGATTCTCACTTTCATCTCGCTACTCATTCCGGCATTCTCTCTTCTTATCCCTCCACGGCTCCTTACGGTACCGCTTCATCAGTCTTAAGAATGCTCCTCTACCACTGCAGTTCAACTGCAATCCACAGCTTCGGTGTCGTGTTTTAGCCCCGGACATTTTCGGCGCAGGACCTCTCGACTAGTGAGCTATTACGCACTCTTTTAATGTGTGGCTGCTTCTAAGCCAACATCCTAGTTGTTTTCGAAATCCCACATCCTTTTCCACTTAACACGCACTTTGGGACCTTAGCTGGTGGTCTGGGCTTTTTCCCTTTTGACTACCCAACTTATCTCGTGTAGTCTGACTCCTAATCATCATCTGTATGGCATTCGGAGTTTGATAATCTTCGGTAAGCTTTGACGCCCCCTAGGATATTCAGTGCTCTACCTCCATCAGACTAAATTAAGGCTAGCCCTAAAGCTATTTCGAGGAGAACCAGCTATCTCCGGGTTCGATTGGAATTTCTCCCCTACCCACACCTCATCACCACCCTTTTCAACGGATGTGTGTTCGGTCCTCCACCGCCTTTTACGGCAGCTTCAACCTGGACATGGGTAGATCACCCGGTTTCGGGTCTACATACATTGACTACGTAATCAAAGATTACACGCCCTATTCAGACTTGGTTTCCCTTCGGCTCCGAACCTTTAGTTCTTAACCTCGCCAATGAATGTAACTCGCCGGACCGTTCTACAAAAAGTACGCGGTTCCACTCGTATGGTGGTTCCACAGCTTGTAAACACAGGGTTTCAGGTTCTCTTTCACTCCCCTCCCGGGGTTCTTTTCACCTTTCCTTCACAGTACTATGCACTATCGGTCACTAAGTAGTATTTAGCCTTGGGGGGTGGTCCCCCCGACTTCCCACAAGGTTTCTCGTGTCTCGTGGTACTTCGGATCCCGCTCGCTGACTTCCGGTTTCGCATACGAGGCTTTCACTCTCTTTGGCTGGCTTTCCCAAAACCATTCTGCTACCTTTCATCTCACTTATTGCGGTCCATTACCCCAGAGGATAAATCCCCTGGTTTAGGCTCTTTCCATTTCGCTCGCCACTACTTTGGAAATCGAGTTTTCTTTCTCTTCCTCCGGGTACTTAGATGTTTCAGTTCCCCGGGTTCCCTCTATTAAGCTATGTATTCACTTAATAGTAACGGAGGTCTTCTCCGTCAGGTTTCCCCATTCAGAAATCTGCGGGTCAAAGGATATTTGCTCCTCACCGCAGCTTATCGCAGCTTATCACGTCTTTCATCGGCTCTTAGTGCCAAGGCATCCACCCTGCGCTCTTATTAGCTTGACCTATGATCTATCCGTTAGGATATAATCTCGCCTGCCTAGCGTAGCAGGTTTTGGTCTGTTTAAAATTGCTTATTTGGATGTCGTATTAATCTTACTATATATTACTATATATTTCAGATTAACGTTTTCTAATTAAATTAGAAAATTTATTTAATGTGTAGTTGTCAATGTACGAGACTGATTGCATGGTCTAAGACCATACTATTTAACCAGTCATTACATATAAGTTATTTAACTTATATCTAATCACTGGTTAAACAAGTAAATTGATAATTCAATTTAAATGTTTCACACACCAGTAAAATCTATTGGAACAGTTCTCACTGTTATTTTCAATCTTACTTTATGATTAGTACCTTATATAATTGCTCAATATCTTTTGTTTTATAATCCGGCAGCCACCTGCTCTCCCATACCGTTTCCAGTATAGTACCATCGGCCGCTTATGTCTTAACCATCGTGTTCGGGATGGGAACGGGTGTGTCCCATAAGCGCATCGCCACCGGAAATCTTTTGCTATCTTTCCAGTCAGGTCTTTTATCTTAACAAAATCTCTTCTGTCTGTCAACCTGTTTCTTTTTGGAATTTTTCTGTCCTCTTCAGCTTATATTTCTGTTCGCTGATTTCAGACTTGCAGTTTCATCAGAAACCGCTTTGATAACTCAACAGTAAAACAACCCTTACTTACTTCCTTAGAAAGGAGGTGATCCAGCCGCACCTTCCGATACGGCTACCTTGTTACGACTTCACCCCAGTTATTGAACCTGCCTTCGGCTGCTCCCTCCTTACGGTTGGGTCACAGACTTCGGGCATTTCCAACTCCCATGGTGTGACGGGCGGTGTGTACAAGACCCGGGAACGTATTCACCGCGACATTCTGATTCGCGATTACTAGCGATTCCAGCTTCATGTAGTCGAGTTGCAGACTACAATCCGAACTGAGATGACCTTTTTGGGATTTGCTCCACTTCACAGCTTCGCTTCCCTTTGTAGTCACCATTGTAGCACGTGTGTAGCCCAGATCATAAGGGGCATGATGATTTGACGTCATCCCCGCCTTCCTCCAGGTTATCCCTGGCAGTCTCCCTAGAGTGCCCGGCCGAACCGCTGGCTACTAAGAATAAGGGTTGCGCTCGTTGCGGGACTTAACCCAACATCTCACGACACGAGCTGACGACAACCATGCACCACCTGTCTCCCCTGTCCCGAAGGAAAGGTCCCGTTACGGACCGGTCAGGGGGATGTCAAGACCTGGTAAGGTTCTTCGCGTTGCTTCGAATTAAACCACATGCTCCACCGCTTGTGCGGGTCCCCGTCAATTCCTTTGAGTTTCATTCTTGCGAACGTACTCCCCAGGTGGAATACTTAATGCGTTTGCGACGGCACCGAAGGTCTTTTGACCCCCAACACCTAGTATTCATCGTTTACGGCGTGGACTACCAGGGTATCTAATCCTGTTTGCTCCCCACGCTTTCGAGCCTCAACGTCAGTTACAGTCCAGTAAGCCGCCTTCGCCACTGGTGTTCCTCCTAATATCTACGCATTTCACCGCTACACTAGGAATTCCACTTACCTCTCCTGCACTCTAGCAACATAGTTTCAAATGCAGTCCCGGGGTTGAGCCCCGGGCTTTCACATCTGACTTACATCACCGTCTACGCTCCCTTTACACCCAGTAAATCCGGATAACGCTTGCCCCCTACGTATTACCGCGGCTGCTGGCACGTAGTTAGCCGGGGCTTCTTAGTCAGGTACCGTCATTTATTCGTCCCTGCTGATAGAGCTTTACATACCGAAATACTTCTTCACTCACGCGGCGTCGCTGCATCAGGGTTTCCCCCATTGTGCAATATTCCCCACTGCTGCCTCCCGTAGGAGTTTGGGCCGTGTCTCAGTCCCAATGTGGCCGTTCACTCTCTCAAGCCGGCTACTGATCGTTGCCTTGGTAGGCCGTTACCCCACCAACTAGCTAATCAGACGCGGGTCCATCTTACACCGATAAAATCTTTTCACACCACTCCATGCGAAGCTGTGCGCTTATGCGGTATTAGCAGCCGTTTCCGGCTGTTATCCCCCTGTGTAAGGCAGGTTACCCACGCGTTACTCACCCGTCCGCCACTAAACAAGCAAGCTTCCATCCGAAGACTTCCACTTACAAGTTCCGTTCGACTTGCATGTGTTAAGCACGCCGCCAGCGTTCATCCTGAGCCAGGATCAAACTCTCAAATTAAAGTTTAATCATTTTCAGAATTAACATTGGCTATTCAAATCTAAGATTTGACAAGTTAATTTCCGTCGTCTATGGTGTTACCCACAAACGTTTACTGTTTTTAGGTTGTATCATTTCTGATACGGTTCTTTTTGATTGATTTTCGATACTGTCATTTCTTATAAATAAGAAACAATATTCTCTTCTATCTCTCAATGAAATTTTAAAGAAAATTTCAGGGTTGTTTCACTGTTCAGTTATCAATGTTCTGTATTGCTTTGCGTTAATTCCTTTATCTGTTAACGCGTCAGCAAAAGGTATTCTAACACATTGTTTCTTGCTTGTCAACATTTATTTTAAATTTATTTGATTTTTTTTCAAATCAATTTGTTAAAATAAAGCGGAGAAAGAGGGATTTGAACCCTCGCGCCGCGTGAGCGACCTACACCCTTAGCAGGGGCGCCTCTTCAGCCTCTTGAGTATTTCTCCAGATACTGAAACAATGTTATTTTATTCAGTTACACCTATTAGAATATCTCACAAATTTGTTGTGTTTCATCTCGTCAGGTGCATTAGTTAGTATATCAAAAGGGTTGTCTTTTGTCAATCGTTTTTTAAACAATTTTCAAACAATTTTGTATATTTTAATTTTATACCTGAATTATAAGGGTTTATCATCCTTAGTCTGTATAATTTTAGGTAGTAATATTCACTTTTTTACCATTATCTCTGATATTTTTTTATTTGTTCTGTTTTTATATTAAAATTTATCAGCTGATTCTTGATTCTCGTTATCTTGTGTTTTTAGATATTCATTAACTGCAATCTCATAAAGATTTTTTCCGAAACTGTCTATTACAACAATAGCCGGAAAATTTTCAACATATAATTCCCTGATTGCTTCCGTGCCCAGATCAGCATAAGCAATAACTTTAGAATTTTTGATTTTTTTTGACAGTAGGGCTCCTGCTCCTCCTACTGCAGCAAAGTAAACTCCTTTGTTTTTAATTATAGAATCAATTACTTCACTGTTCCTCTTCCCCTTACCAATCATACCTTTTAACCCTTTATCCAACAGTAAAGGTGTATACTTATCCATGCGGCTGCTGGTTGTTGGTCCCGCAGAACCAATTACCTGTCCATCTTTTTCCGGGGTCGGACCTAAATAATATATTATATTGTCCTTTACAGAGAAAGGCAATTCTTCCCCCCTAAGTACTGCTTCAAACATTCTTTTATGCGCAGCATCTCTTGCCGTATATATTGTACCTGTAATATATACATAATCTCCTGCGTTTAGATTTATTATTTCCTCTTCTTTTAGTGGAGCATTAATATACTTTTCCATGTTGTTTCTCCAATACTTTTTTATTTCGTCCGTATTATATTTGATTTTTTATTTGTCTTAGTGCACATTATTATTTGTTTTTAATGTATTTGTCCACAAAAGCAGTGCAGTTTTAGTTTTGTTTGTGGATAAAAAGTTTTTTTATTTATATTATTCTGGACAAATGTCTGTTTACATGGCAGCAAATATTAATGGCAACCGGTAGCGCTGCTATATGGGTGGGATACACTTCAATATTTACTCCTAAAGCAGTTATTTTTCCACCAAAACCTCCAGGCCCGATACCAAGTTTATTAATTTCTTCTAATAGCTCATCCTCTATTATTTTAATATGTTCATAACTGGAAGATGTCTCTATATTTCTGGTAAGTGCTTTCTTTGACAAAATGGCAGCTTTTTCAAAGCTACCTCCTATCCCTACTCCTACAACTATAGGAGGACAGGCATTGGGTCCAGCTAAACGTACAGTTTCAAGAACAGCCTTTTTAACTCCTTCTATACCATCTGCCGGTTTAAGCATATAGATACGGCTCATATTTTCACTTCCAAAGCCTTTTGGAGCAACGGTTATCTCAATATTTTCACCTGGCACAATTTCGTAATGTATAATACCGGGTGTATTATCCTTTGTATTTTCTCTGATTAGAGGATCCAAAACAACAGATTTTCTCAAATAACCTTCTTTGTACCCTTGTCTGATACCTTCATTGATGGCATCTTCCAATGATATCCCTTCTATTGCAACCTGCTGACCAACCTTTATAAATATTATTGCCATACCGGTATCCTGACAGATTGGTATTTCTTCCTCTTTGGCGATTAGCATATTTTCTTCTAATTGTCCAAGAATTCTTTTACCTAAAATACTTTTTTCTTCTTTGGTTCCTCTGTTAATAGCTTTCTCAATATCATCGGACAAATGATAATTTGCTTCAATACACATCTCTTTGATATTACTGATTATTACGTCAGTATGTATTTTTCTCATTTTTTGCTCCCATCTGTGTACTTTATAGAGCTCTTTATATGCTCTAAATCATGCGTATATTCAAAATCTTGTAAATAACTTTTTACTTACTTATTTTGCTAATGTTGATTTTTCTTTGCTATTACTCACTGATAAATAAAAAACTTTTATATTTATATAATTCTTCTACCAGTTCACTTCGATACAGGTAAAATAATCTTTTGAAATTAATATATTATTTTGATTAAAGCCCAAGTAGAGAGACATTTTAGCTAAGTCTCTTTACTCAGGCTTATTTTTTAATTACTCATCTTTTTCATCATTATCTGAATCTGTTTCATCTTCATCTGCCGGTATTTCAAAATCATCGTCGGATACATCATCTGATAACTCTTCATCAATATCATCTTTGTCAATGGATTCGCTGATTTCTTCTTCCAGCTCCTTTTCCAATTCTTTGATTACTTCTTCTTCAGAGCTTCTATCCTTTACTTTTGCAATGCTGGCTACAGTGATATCACTTTCCAGATCCATATTGATTAAGCGTACACCTGAAGTAATTCTGCCAAGATTAGATATACCGTCTACCATAAGTCTTATGACAATTCCCTCTGTGGTTATAATCATAATTTCATTTTCTTCGTTGACAGCTTTTACGCCAACTACATAACCGGTCTTTTCTGTTATCTTATAGCACTTAACGCCTTTACCGCCTCTTCTTTGTACACTGAATTCATTCATATCACTGCGCTTACCCATACCTTTTTCTGATACGATAAGCAGGTACTCTCCCTGGGTATTTAATTGCATACCGATAATTTCATCATTATCTTCCAGGTTCATACCAATTACACCCATAGAAGCACGGCCAGTCTTACGAACATCTTTTTCATTAAAGCGTATACACTGCCCCTGTTTGGTTACAAGTATGATATCTTTCTGGTTGTTGGTTGTTTTAACTTCTATCAGCTCATCATCTTCCCTGAGATTTATAGCCTGAAGTCCTGTCTTTCGAATATTTTCATACTCCATGATAGGAGTTTTCTTAACAATTCCCTTTTTGGTAGCCATAAACAGATATTTACCTTTTGTATAATTCCTTAAAGGTATTATAGCTGTTATTCTTTCCTCCGGTAACAGAGAAAGAAGGTTAATTATAGCTGTACCTCTTGCAGTTCTTCCTGATTCCGGTATTTCATAAGCCTTTAGACGGTACACTCTTCCCTTGTTGGTAAAAAAGAGTATATAGTGATGGGTGGTAGTCATCAGCAGTTCTTCGATGAAATCCTCGTCAATTGTTTGCATTCCCTTGATACCTTTTCCACCTCTGTGCTGGCTCTTGAAATTATCCACTGTCATTCTCTTAATGTAACCCAGACGTGTCATGGCAAGAACTATATTCTCATTTGGTATCAGATCTTCTGTAGTAAGATCATCTTCATCAAAGCCAATGGAAGTTCTTCTGTCATCTCCGTATTTATCTCTGATTACAGTAATTTCTTCTTTGATAACGGCAAGAAGTTTCTTTTTATCAGCAAGAATTGCTTTGTATTCCGCAATTTTTTCCATTAATTCTTTGTATTCTGTTTCTAACCTTTCTCTTTCCAGACCTGTCAGCGCACGAAGTCTCATATCAACGATTGCCTGAGACTGTACCTCGGTTAACTGAAAGCTCTCCATTAATCTTTCTTTGGCAATGGCAGTATTCTGAGAGGATCTGATTATACGGATAACTTCATCAATGTGATCAAGGGCAATTAATAATCCCTGTAAAATATGAGCTCTTTCTTCGGCTTTATTTAAGTCGTATTTTGTTCTTCTGGTTACAACTTCTTCCTGATGCATTAAATAGTATTTCAGCATTTCATGAAGATTAAGTACCCTGGGCTCATTGTTTACCAGTGCTATCATTATAACACCAAAGGTATCCTGCATCTGAGTATGTTTATATAATTGATTAAGCAGTACATTGGCATTTACATCTCTTCTTAACTCGATACAAATACGCATACCTGTTCTATCAGATTCGTCTCGAAGTTCGGTAATACCATCTATTTTTTTATCTTTTACTAATTCTGCTATTTTTTCTATGAGTCTTGCTTTATTCACCATGTAGGGAAGTTCTGTTACAACGATACGATTCTTTCCGTTTGTCATGGCTTCTATTTCGGTTACTGCACGTACTTTTATTTTTCCTCTGCCGGTACGATAAGCTTCATCAATTCCTCTTACACCGAGAATTGTTGCACCAGTCGGAAAATCAGGTCCTTTTACGATTTCAAGAATCTCCTCTATAGAGGTATCCCTGTCTTCCTCAATATCATTATCAATCATTTTAAGTACTGCATTAATAATCTCTTTTAAATTGTGAGGAGGTATGTTCGTTGCCATTCCGACAGCTATTCCGGAAGTACCGTTTACCAAAAGATTTGGAAATCTGGCTGGAAGTACCGTAGGCTCCTTCTCTGTCTCATCAAAGTTCGGTATAAAATCAACCGTGTCTTTGTTAATGTCTGAAAGCATTTCCATCGACATCTTGCTTAACCTTGCTTCTGTATAACGCATGGCTGCAGCACCGTCACCATCCACTGAACCAAAATTTCCATGTCCGTCAACCAAAGGATATCTGGTTGAGAAATCCTGTGCTAATTTAACCATAGCCTCATAGATAGAACTATCTCCATGAGGATGGTATTTACCCATGGTATCACCAACTATACGGGCACATTTACGGTGTGGCTTGTCCGGACCGTTATTCAGCTCTATCATGGCATATAATATTCTTCTTTGAACCGGTTTTAAACCATCCCTGACATCCGGCAATGCACGGGCTGCAATAACAGACATGGCGTAATCGATATATGATGTTTCCATGGTCTTTTTTAAATCGACCTCATGGACTTTATCAAAGATATTCTCATCCATTTATATTTCCTCCATCTATTCTTTGTATTGCAAAATAAGCTTTAGATATCAAGATTTCTTACATATTTTGCATTCTTCTCAATAAATTCTCTTCTGGGCTCAACTTTATCACCCATCAGTGTTGTAAAGGTCATATCAATTTCTGAGGATTCTTCATCATCAATGATAACTTTTAGTAAAATTCTCTTTTCAGGGTCCATGGTTGTATCCCAAAGCTGCTCGGCATCCATCTCTCCCAGACCTTTATATCTTTGTATCTTGTTATTACCGTCTCTTCCTAAGTCGGTAAGTACACGATCCAGTTCTTCATCGCTATATACATACTTTACTGTCTTGTTTTTTTCCACTTTGTAAAGAGGCGGCTGCGCCAGATATACATGGCCCTCCCTGATCAGATCAGGCATGAACCGGTAGAAAAAGGTTAGCAATAAGGTACTGATATGGGAACCATCCACATCCGCATCTGTCATAATTATAATTTTATGATATCTCAATTTGGAAATATCAAAATCATCTGATATTCCCGTTCCGAAAGCCGTAATCATGGCCTTAATTTCGTTGTTTACCAATATCTTATCAAGCCTTGATTTTTCTACGTTTAATATTTTTCCACGAAGAGGCAAAATCGCCTGGGTTGCCCTTGATCTTGCAGTTTTCGCTGATCCGCCCGCGGAGTCACCCTCAACTATATAGATTTCACAGTTTTTAGGATCTTTATCGGAGCAGTCTGCTAACTTGCCGGGAAGACTCATGCCTTCCAATGCTGTTTTTCTTCTGGTAAGATCTCTCGCTTTTCTTGCGGCATCTCTTGCTCTTTGAGCCAAAATAGATTTCTCTAATATCATTTTTGCAATAGATGGATTCTGCTCTAAAAAGTATGTCAGTTGTTCACTCACAATACCATCTACAGCTCCTCTTGCCTCGCTGTTACCAAGTTTTTGCTTGGTCTGTCCTTCAAATTGAGGCTCAGGTATTTTAATGCTGATGATAGCCGTAAGACCTTCTCTGATATCTTCTCCCGAAAGGCTTGACTCATTATCCTTTAAGAACTTATTATTTCTGGCATAATCATTAAAGGTTTTTGTGAGCGCATTTTTAAAACCGGTGAGATGGGTTCCGCCCTCCGGTGTTGTTATATTATTTACAAAGCTGTAACAGCCCTCCGAATAGGTGCCGTTATGCTGCATGGCAACTTCAACATAGACATCATCTCTGGTTCCTTCACAGTAAATGATATCCGTATACAGTGCATCCTTGTGTTTATTCAGATATTCAACATATTCCTTGATACCGCCGGCATAATGGAATTCTTCTTCTTTTTTTGTCTCATCTCTATCATCGATCAGAATAATTTTTAAATTCTTAGTAAGAAATGCCATTTCTCTTAGGCGCTGTTTTAATATCTCATAATCATAAACAGTTTCTTCAAAGATTTCCTTATCCGGCAAAAAAGTAACTGTTGTACCTGTTCTGTCAGTATCACCAATTACTTTAAGGGGATAGACTACTTTGCCTCGTTCAAATCTTTGCTTATGAATCTTTCCATCCTGATAAATCATTACTTCAAGCCATTCAGAAAGAGCATTAACTACTGAGGCACCAACGCCATGAAGACCGCCTGATACCTTGTATCCCCCACCTCCGAACTTACCGCCGGCATGGAGAATTGTAAAAACTACTTCAACAGCAGGAATACCTTTTTTGTGATTAATACCAACAGGAATTCCTCTTCCGTTATCTACGACTGTTATGGAATTATCTTTGTTGATGGTTACCTCAATACTGTCACAAACTCCGGCTAATGCTTCGTCTACGGCATTATCTACAATTTCATAGACCAAATGATGCAGTCCTTTTGAAGAAGTACTGCCAATATACATACCCGGCCTTTTCCTTACTGCTTCTAATCCTTCCAGTATTTGTATTTGATCTGCACCATATTCCGCACTCATACATTGCCTCCTGTCTTTTTCTGGATGAAATCCATCTCATCGAAATTTATACTATCAACGGTTCCTTCTGTAACTTTAAATATCCTGTCACATTGAATCCGGTTTTGAACTAGTTCTTCTAATCCGGTACAGGTTAATATTGTTTGTATATCATGTATACTGTTGAGTAAATAATTTTGCCTCTTTCTGTCAAGCTCGGATAATACATCGTCAAGCAGCAGAACCGGGCTGTCCTTTGTAATGGTCCTTACAACTTCTATTTCCGCAAGTTTTAGTGAAAGTGCTGCTGTTCTTTGCTGTCCCTGGGAGCCAAATTTCCGAATGTCCACTTTGTCATTAAAGAAACTGATATCATCCCTGTGAGGACCGGTACCGGTACTTTTTAGTACGATATCCTTCTCGAGAGAACTTTTAATCTTTGCCATGAAATTATCCTTATCCGTATTGGGCTCGTATCTAATTCCCAGGGATTCTTTTCCACCTGACAACGTGTTATGTATTCCCGATACAATAGGATTTAGCATTTCAATAAAATGATTTCGCCCTTCCATAACTTTAATTCCATGAAATACCAATTGTTCATCCCATACACTAATTGTATCCAATAATTTTCTGTTAAAACTTATCTGTTTTAGCAAATTATTCCTTTGGTTAATAATTTTATGGTAATTAGCCAAATGATAAAAGTATACTTTATCCAGCTGGCATAATTCCATGTCAAGAAAACGTCTCCTTTCGGAGGGTCCGTTTTTAATAATACTCAGATCCTCCGGAGAAAAGAAGATATAATTTACTATTCCAAGAAGTTCACTGGATTTTTTTATGGGAATGCCATCAATGGCAGCACCTTTTGCTTTATTCTTTTTCAGATGAATATCAATTTTATGAGGAATATCCTTGTTTTCCAGCACAACTCTTATGTGGGACTCTTCTCTGCCGAAGCGAATTATTTCTTTGTCCTTGCTGTTCCGGTGAGACTTTGTGGTTCCGCATAAATATAAAGACTCCAAAATATTAGTTTTTCCCTGGGCATTATCTCCAAACAAGATATTGACTCCTTTGGAAAAATCCATGGATAATACCTCATAATTTCTGTAATCCTTTAATTCCAACGTCTTTATAAACATACCTACACCACAACTTTAATTATTTTTCAATTTTTATCAATTGATCCTTATATTCAGCCTCATCGCCAGCATAGAGTTTTTTTCCTCTTTGGGTTTCTGTCTGGCCATTTACTTTTACTAGTCCATCCTGAATTACAAGTTTTGCCTCAACTCCGGAATCTACCAGACCTGCTGCTTTAAGTGCTTGTCCCAGTTTAATATATTCTTCTCTTAATTTGATAACTTCCATGACGGCCTCTTTTCTCGATAAACAAAATTATTGAACTGCAGAATTAAAGTTAACCGGCAGTATCAGGTAAATATAACTTTCCTCTTTGTCTCTTATTACACACGGCATCTTAGAATTATTAAGATATAAATTAACTTCATCATCATCTATAACTTTCAGAGCATCAATTAAAAATTTTGGATTAAAGCCAATTAAAATATCTTTTCCCTCTTTTGTGATATCGATTTCTTCATCCATAGAACCGATGGAAGAATTCATCTTAAGCTGCATAACTCCATCGGTATTATTGATAATAATTGGTTTTTTATCAGATTCTTTAACTAATAAGGTTGCTCTATCAATACAGCTTAACAACTCTTTTTTGTTAACTGCAATTCTGGTTTCATAATCGTTGGAAAGCATTTGATCAATCTTAAAAAAAGTACCTTCTATAAGTCTTGACAATACTATTGTATCATCAAATTCAAAAATTACATGTTTATCAGTAAAATATAATTCCACTTCATCGGCAAATTCACCGGATAATATTTTACTCAATTCGTTTAAAGTTTTTCCTGGTACAATTACTTTCATGTTAGGATATGAATCATGTAACTTAATTTTTCTAATTGAAACACGATGACCATCTAAGGATACAACCTTTAATTCATCTTCTTTAATCTCAAAAAGTTCACCTGTCATAATCTTATTGCTTTCATTGTCAGCTATGGAAAATACTGTCTGTCTTATAATTTCCTTTAAGGTGAATTGGGACAATACAATGCCGCCTGTTTTTTCTACAATAGGCAGAAATGGGAACTCTTCACTGGAGGATCCTGAAATTGTAAACTTTGCTTTTTCACAGGTAATTAAAGTTGAGTAATTATCATTCGTTTGTATTGTAACATCATTATCAGGAAGTTTTCTAATAATCTCAGAAAAAATCTTAGAGTTTAAGGCTACGGAACCTGTTTCAATAACTTCACCTTTTGCAATGGTTTCGATTCCTAACTCCATATCATTGGCTATTAACTTAATAATATCCTGCTTAACGTCTATGATAATACTTTCTAATATCGGCATCGTTGATTTAGCGGGAACTGCTTTCAAAACAATATTGACACGATTTAACAGTTCTCCTTTTGGGCAGATAATCTTCATAAATGTGTATAACTCCCTTCAGGCATTTTTTTATAAATATATATAATAGAATTTTGTAGCAGTAGTAATAGGGGGTGTTAGTTTGTGTATAAGCCCTAAAACAGCAGAAAATAAAAGGATTAGTTAAAAGGATAACCTTGTGAATGAATCAAAAGGGAAATTAGGATAAAAAATTAACCTAATAATTAGTTTTAAAGTTATCCCAAGGCTGCTAACAGGATAATGACATTCTGTTAACAGCCCATTGTGGAAAAATAAAACCTTGGTTAAGGGTTAATCTTTTTAGTGAGTACATCAATAGTATTTTGCATGCTTGGATCCTTTTTTATGTTCTTCTCTACCTTATCGATCCCGTGTAGAATAGTAGTATGATCTCTGTTACCCATTATCTTACCAATATCAGAAAGTGAGTAATCAGTAAGCTTTCTGCATAAAAACATGGCAATTTGTCTTGGATAAGCTATGTTTCTGCTCTTATTAACAGAGTAGATATCATTCGTTGTGATATTAAAGTGTTCTGCAATAACTTCTATAATTAATCCGGGTGTAAGCTGTTTCTTATTATCAGGCGATATAAGATCTTTTAATGCTTCTTCAGCTAAAGTTACATTAACTTCCTGTTTCTTAAGGCGGGATAATGCGACGATCTTAGTAAGAGCACCTTCCAATTCTCGAATATTGGATTTGACGTTAGTTGCAATGTATTTCATAACTTCATTATCTATCTGAAGCCCGTCCAACTCTTCTTTCTTCTTTAATATAGCCATTCTCGTTTCATAGTCTGGTGATTGAATATCAACTGTCAGCCCCCATTCGAATCGGGACCTAAGTCTTTCTTCCAGAGTAAGAATATCCTTTGGAGGCTTATCACTGGAGATTATAATCTGTTTTTTCGATTCATGAAGAGTATTAAAGGTGTGGAAGAATTCTTCCTGGGTACTCTCTTTACCTATAATAAACTGAATATCATCTATTAATAGTACATCAATATTTCTATATTTTTCACGGAATTCCGTAGGTGTTGTATTCACATTACGGATAGATTCGATTAATTCGTTTGTAAATTTTTCACTTGTCACGTACATAACTTTGCTGTTCGGATTCTGTTCCAATATATAATGTGCTATGGAATGCATTAAGTGAGTTTTTCCAAGACCAACTCCTCCATATATAAAAAGAGGATTATAAATTTCCGCAGGTGATTCCGCTACAGCCAAAGACGCTGCATGTGCAAGATTATTATTGGCTCCGACTACAAAGGTATCAAAGGTATAGCGAGGATTTAAAAAGGAAAGCCCGTTCTTCTGATTCTTCCCTTTATCAGAGGAGTTCGACGCATCATCGGCGGCTTTCTTTACTTCTATCTGGCTTTCCAGAATAAACTCTATATCGTAGTTACGGTTCATAATTTCTGTAATGGAAACCTTTAAAGGAATACCATATTTTCTGCTAATGAAATTTTTACTGTCAGGGCCAATCATTTTATCATTGATTGAGATTGTGATTAAATTGCCTTTAACGGAATACACTTTTAATGGAAGCAGCCATGTTTTAAAAGAAACATCGGTTACACAATGTTCTATTTTTAGATATTCCAGTATTTCGTCCCATTTTTCCTGTACTTCGTTCAT